>NZ_JBTNDH010000054.1:0-18791 GCF_054511095.1 Arthrobacter sp. TMN-49
TACGGCCCTTCAACACGGGCCTACAACGCCGAACCCGCAAACGACAGCCCGCTGCCGCCGACCACATTCACACAAGGCAAGCCGTCAAACCGAAAAGCAACAGCCTCTTTTGGGCCATTCTTGGGCGTTTTCTGCGGGCCAGTTGCTGCTTGGCTGGATCGTTTCACACACGGCCGGTCGGCACAGACATGCCAAGTTAGCCTTTGAGCGCGGCGAGGGCCACCTCAGCCAGTGGCAACCACTGATCGGCTGAACCCCGCGGCACCAGCACCCAATCCTTAAAGGGGCGGCCCATGCCTGAGGGATCAAAAAGTTCCGCACCCGGAAGTGCCATGGCGGAGGCGTGCGCGGCCGATTCGCGGCCCAGTTTGAACGCGACTCCGTCGCCGTGGAGGCAGCCGATGGCCTTGCTGCCCACCATCAATGAGGTGGCACCAAACATTTTTCCCACGGTGACACCGGCGTTGGCGGCATCTGCTGCAAGCCCCTCAAACGCAGTCAACGTTTTCTGGGACGGCACAAGTTTCTCCATACCCGCATCATGCCCGACCGGGCGCCCTGCGTCGAGACCGGCGAATGAAAAATGCCACCGACCCCGCTTTTGTCACCGGGATGTCGGTGGCATAAATGGGGCCGGTGGCATTTCTTGCTGGTCCCCCGCCGGCAGGGTTCCCTGGCCGAGGAACGAGGTTAGGGAACCGGTGGGGACTAGAGTGCGGCCTCGATCGCGGCTGTCGCCACGGGATCGGAGTCGTTCAGGAACGTGGCAATGCGTGCAGCCTCGTCGGATTCGCCGATGGCACCTGCAGCACGGCCCAGGGCGTACAGCGCACGCAGGAAACCACGGTTTCCCTCGTGCGCATACGGCACAGGGCCTGTTCCGCGCCAGCCGTTGCGACGCAGCGCGTCCAGGCCGCGGTGGTAGCCGGTGCGGGCGTAGGCGTAGGACTCAATGGTCCGGCCTTCTGCATATGCCTCATCGGCCAGGATCGCCCACAAGAGCGAGGACGTGGGATTGGCGGCAGCCAAATCCACTGCCTCATCCCCCGCATCCAACCGTGCCTGGATGTCGTCCTCGACCGGGAGCAATGTGGGCTCCGGACCAAGGAGGTTCCGGCGGAATTCGTCGCTCATATTACTTGAACGTCTTGCCGGCGGAGCCAAGCTGCGAGGCAGCTTCAACGACGCGTGCTGCCAGACCCTTTTCGGCCGAGGCGCCCCAGACGCGGGGATCGTAGAGCTTCTTGCTGCCCACTTCGCCGTCAACCTTCAAAACGCCTGAGTAGTTGCTAAACATGTGGTCCACCACCGGGCGGGTGTACGCGTATTGGGTGTCGGTGTCGATGTTCATCTTGATAACACCGTAGGCAACGGCGTCAGCAATTTCCTGGTCGGAGGAGCCTGAGCCGCCGTGGAAGACCAAGTCGAAGGGGTTTTCCTTGCCAATCTTGGCACCGACGGCTGCCTGGATTTCCTTAAGGATCTCCGGGCGCAGTTTCACGTTGCCGGCCTTGTAAACGCCGTGCACGTTGCCGAAGGTCAGTGCCGTGATGTAGCGGCCGTTCTCGCCGGAGCCCAGTGCTTCAACAGTGGCCAGGCCGTCTGCAATGGTGGAGTACAGCTTGTCATTGATGGCGTTTTCCACGCCGTCTTCCTCGCCGCCAACAGCACCAATCTCAACCTCAAGGATCATCTTGGCTGCGTGGGTGCGGGCCAGAAGTTCACGGCCAATGCGCAAGTTCTCTTCGAGGGTTTCGGCGGAACCGTCCCACATGTGGGAGTTGAAGATGGGGTCGCGGCCGGCGGCTACTTCACGCTCGGAAGCTTCCAACAGGGGCAGCACAAAACCATCCAGCTTGTCCTTGGGGCAGTGGTCCGTGTGCAGAGCCACATTGATCGGGTAGTTCTTGGCAACCTCGCGTGCGAACGCGGCGAAGCCCAAGGAGCCGGTAACCATGTCCTTGACGCTGGCGCCGGACCAGTAGGCGGCGCCACCTGTGGAAACCTGGATGATGCCGTCAGTTCCGGCGTCGGCGAAGCCCTGCAGCGTTGCATTGAGCGTCTGAGATGACGTCACGTTGACCGCCGGGTAGGCGAAGCCGCCAGCCTTGGCGCGGTCGATCATTTCGGCATACTTGTCCGGTGTTGCAATGGGCATTGAGAGCTCCTATGGGCTGAACGGTACTAAGAGGCTGACAACAGGTCAGCCTCCCGCATGGCTACTTCCATCTTAGCGATAGCGCTCACAGTGTCGAAGAAGATGAAGTTACCGCCCGGCTTATGGACATTCTTGCCGTCCGACGCCGGCCCGCCCGCCTAGGAGACGTGCTGGCTGAAGACGTGACGGCGCACCCATGCGTGCATGGCGATGCCTGCCGCGGAAGCTGCGTTGATGGAGCGTGTTGAGCCAAACTGTTCAATGGACAGTGTGGTTTGAGCCGCCGCATGGACTTCCTCGCTCAGCCCGGGACCTTCCTGGCCGAACACCAAAACACAGTTCCGCGGAAGCTCGTAGGTTTCCAGTTTTTCCGAGTCCGGAAAAATGTCGATGCCGATGATGGCCAGCCCCTCATCCTTCGCCCACGCCACAAAGTCGTCAACCGTGGGGTGGTGGCGGACGTGCTGGTACCTGTCGGTGACCATGGCGCCGCGCTTGTTCCAGCGCCGTCGGCCAATAATGTGCACTTCCTTGGCCAGGAACGCATTGGCTGTGCGCACCACAGTGCCGATGTTCATGTCATGCTGCCAGTTTTCAATGGCGACGTGGAAGTCGTGGCGGCGGGTATCCAACTCGGCAACGATGGCCTCCATGGTCCAGTACCTGTACTGATCCAGCACGTTGCGGCGGTCACCCTGGGCCAACAGTTCCGGGTCCCAGTGGTGACCCTGCGGCAATTCGCCTTCCCACGGCCCCACACCGACCTCATGGTGCGGTTCAACATATTCGGGCGCGTCTGTGGCAGCTGCAGTCTGGGGTGCCGGGGAAGTGGTGTCGCTGGAATTACTCACCGGTTAACTTTAGCCGCTGCATCGCTGCCGCATTCCCCGTCACTCGGGCGGATCTGCAAGACTGGTGCTAGATACATCCGGTCCCATCAGGAGGAACCATGAGCAAGCCGCAGAACCGCCAGCCCGCCGACATCGAATGCTGGCTCACAGACATGGACGGCGTGCTGGTCCATGAAAACAAGGCAGTCCCCGGTGCGGCCGAGCTGATCGGGCGTTGGGTGGACACGTCCAAGCGCTTTTTGGTGCTGACCAACAACTCCATTTTCACTCCACGCGACTTGGCCGCCCGGCTGAAAGCCTCCGGCCTTGAGGTGCCCGAAGAGAACCTGTGGACCTCGGCACTGGCAACCGCCCAGTTCCTGAAGTCCCAGATGCCGCACGGGCGCGCTTTCGTGATTGGTGAGGCGGGCTTGACCACGGCATTGCATGAGGCGGGCTACATTCTCACCGACCAGAACCCGGACTATGTGGTGTTGGGCGAGACCCGCAGCTATTCCTTCGAGGCCATCACCCAGGCCATCCGGCTCATTGGCAATGGTGCGCGGTTCATCGCCACCAACCCGGATGCCACCGGCCCCTCGAGTGAGGGGCCGCTGCCTGCCACGGGCGCTGTTGCTGCCTTAATCTCCAAGGCGACAGGCCGCGAACCGTACATTGTGGGCAAGCCCAACCCGATGATGTTCCGCTCGGCCATGAACAGGATTGAGGCCCATTCGGAAACCACTGCCATGATCGGTGACCGCATGGACACGGACATTATCGCGGGCATGGAGGCAGGTCTGCATACGGTTCTGGTGCTGACCGGCATCACCCAGCCGGAGGACATTGACGCGTACCCGTTCCGTCCGGACCAGGTGTTGAACTCTGTGGCGGATCTAATCCCGGAGATTTAGCCCGGCATTCCCCGCCGAACGTACAGTTGATGCCGATGTTGCGGCTCAATATCGGCATCAACTGTACGTTCGATTTTCTTTAGCTCGGAAACATGCCGCCGGACACTTCCAGATAGCACTTTCCGCAGAGCGACTCGTACCAAACGTCGGCACCGTCAATGGCCACCTGCTCGCCGTCGAATACCACGTCCTGACCCACGCGGCGGGTGTTGAAGATGGCCTTGCGGCCGCAGCGGCAGATGGTCTTCAGCTCTTCCAGGGCATGCGCAATCTCAAAAAGGCGCGCCGCGCCCGGGAAGGCCCGGGTCTTGAAATCCGTGCGGATGCCGTAGGCAATGACAGGCACTCCGTCTTCCACGGCAATCTTGAACAGGTCATCGACCTGTTGCGGGGTGAGGAATTGGGCCTCGTCAATGAGCAGGCACGCCACCGGCGCCAGTTGCACATGCTCGAGCAGCGCATTGGGATCATCCCCGGCAGCATGGACAGCGAATACGGCGCGGGCATCGTCTTCGGGCTGGAGCAGGAAGTCCACGTCACGGGACATGCCAAGCCGAGACACGACCTCCCCGGCACCCTTGGTGTCGATGCCTGGTTTGGCAAGCAGGACCCGCTGGCCGCGTTCCTCATAGTTGAACGCCACCTGCAACAGCCCCGTGGACTTGCCCGAGTTCATGGCGCCATAACGGAAGTAAAGCTTGGCCAACGTGGATCCTTTCATCATTTCCCGCTCTTGGGCGGAAGTTACGGTGCCGTACTTCTAGACCCGGGCCCGTCCCGACCATATAGTTAGACAATCAGCAACCGCCCGTGGGAACCACCACTACGAAGGAAGTGTGCCATGCCTGAGTTCATGGACGTCCACAATCATATGAAGGGCATCACCGCGGAGGCCCTGAAGGCAGCCCATGAGGCCGACCTCGAAGCACAGGGCGAGGAAAACGTGATCTTCAAGAATGCGTGGGCTGACCCCGAGACGGGGAAGGTTTTCTGCTTATCGGAGGCGCCGTCGGCGGATGCCGTACTGCGTGTCCACGAGCGCACCGGCCACGCAGCCGACGAGATCCACAAGATCACCCTGGCGGTCTGACAGCGGTTGCCGGTTAGTCTAGGCCGAGCTCGTCCTTGCCGAACACAAACAGGTACGGGACGCCCGCTTCGGCTTCGATGCGTTCCTTGGCGCCCGTGTCGCGGTCAACGATGACGGCGACGGCGGTGATGTTGCCGCCTGCCTTGCGCACGCCTTCAACAGCTGTCAGGGCGGAGCCGCCCGTGGTGGAGGTGTCTTCGAGAACTACCACGTTGCGCCCGTCAACACCGGGTCCTTCAACCTGGCGGCCCATGCCATAGGACTTCTGGGCCTTGCGGACCACGAAGGCGTCAATGGCGCGGCCAGCGTCGCCGGCAGCGTGCATAAGGGCTGTTCCGACGGGGTCGGCACCCATGGTCAAGCCGCCGGCCGTCTCAAACTCGATCCCGGCGTCGTCAAGCAAGGCCAGCATGACGCGGCCCGCCAAGCGGGAAGCCTCGTGGTGGAGGGTGATGCGGCGCAGGTCGATGTAGTAATCGGCTTCCTTACCTGAGGACAAGATCACTTTGCCGTGAACTACGGCCAGTTCCTTGACGAGTTCGAGCAGGCGGGCGCGGTCAGCAGCAAGAGTTGAGGTCATGGGTTTCATTCTAATTGGGTGCACGCAACACAGCCGAAATGCGCGCACGATACTCTAGTCACATGCGCGAATTACAGGCACAGATCATTAGCGAACTCGGCGTCCAGGCACGGATTGAACCCGCTGTGGAAATTGCACGCCGGGTTCAATTCTTGAAGGACTACCTCAAAGCCACGGGCACGAAGGGTTTTGTGTTGGGCATCAGCGGCGGTTTAGATTCCACCTTGGCCGGCCGCTTGGCGCAATTGGCCATTGAGGAGCTGGCTGCGGAAGGCATCGAGGCCGCCTTCATTGCCGTGCGGCTGCCCTACGGTGTCCAACACGATGAAGCCGACGCGCAGGACGCCTTGGAGTTCATCAACGCCAAGACGACGAAGACGTTTAGTATTGCCCCGGCCGTGGACGGTTTTGAGGCGGAGTTCGCCAAGTCTGCTGCCAACGACGTCTCGGATTTCAACAAAGGCAACATCAAGGCCCGCGCCCGCATGATCGCCCAATACGCTTTGGCCGGCCACGACAACCTGCTGGTCATCGGCACGGACCATGCGGCGGAATCAGTCACAGGGTTCTTCACAAAGTTTGGCGACGGCGGGGCGGACATCCTGCCGCTGTTCACCCTGAACAAGCGCCAGAATCGGGCCTTGTTGGAAGAGTTGGGCGCTCCGGAACAGCTGTACAACAAGGTTCCCACCGCCGACCTGCTGGATAACCACCCGGGCCGTACCGACGAGGACGAGCTGGGCATCCGCTACGACGAAATCGACGACTACCTCGAAGGAAAAAACATCCCCGAGGCAGCCGCCGAATCAATCGAACGCCGCTTCGTGCAGTCCCGTCACAAGCGGACTACGCCTGTGACACTTCTCGACTCCTGGTGGAAGCGGCAGTGACAGGCAATTGGCCGCTAAGCGGTCAGTGAGTCAACGTAGTCCTGGTTTTCGCTGATCCACTTCTCAATGATCGGCGTGTAATCCTTGGTTTCTGCCCCGTTGAACATGGCGTTTTCCAGCGAGTACAGCTTCTTCGAATCCATCTTGAAGTTCTTCAGCCACTTATCAAGAGTGGGGTAGTCCGTGTCGAAGTCCAGGCGGGAGTAGCCGTAGATGCCCTCGGCCTTGCCCAGGGCACCCTTGGGGTCCTTCAAGTCCTTCACGGGGAACGCGTCGTAGGCCCAGTGCGGGCGCCACAGGGTGACAACAATGTTCTCGCCCTTGCTGGTGGCCGTCTTCAGCTCCGAGAGCATGGCTGGTGTGGATGAGGTGACGTACTCCATCTTGTCCAGACCATAGCCCGGAATCACTTCTTTGGTGGTGACCTCGGTCAAGCCCGCGCCGGGCTCAATGCCGATGATTTTGTTGCCAAACTTGTCCGCGTTGGCCGCCAGTTCATCGAGAGAGTCGATGGGGGCGTCCTTGTTCACGGCGATGGTCAGGGCTGCCTCGTCGTTCCACTGACCCAGCTCAGCGATGTCCTTGCCGTACTTATCGAGCAGCGTCTTGTGGGTGACAGGCAGCCAGGTGTCCAGCGTCAGGTCGTAGTCGCCGGTGGAGAGACCGGAGAAGACGGGTGCGACGTCGGCGCTTTCCAAGGTGACGTCGTATCCCTTCTTATCCAGAATCACTTTCCACAGCTCGGACGCGGCGATGCCTTCATCCCAGCCGTTGAACACGGCGATGGAGACGTCCTTCTTGTCACCGTTCTCCACGGTGGCAGCCTTGGCGCCCGCGCCGCACGCGCTCAGGCCCAGTGCAAGTGTTGCCGCGATAGCGGCGAACCCCATAATTTTCTTGTTCATTGTTCATTCCTTTCTATGGCAGCGCAGAATTGAGCAGCCGCGATTGGTTTGTGTAGCCTGGGTGGCCGCGGTTAGGCGGCTTTAACGCTGGAGCGGGTCTTGCTCGTGGTCTTGCCGAGGCTGGCCGTGACCCGGTCGAGGAAGATGGCCAAAATGACGACGGCGATGCCGGCTTCGAAGCCCAGGCCCGCGTCGATGCGGCTCAGGCTGGCGACGACGTCGCCGCCCAATCCGCCGGCGCCGACCATGCCGGCGATGACCACCATGGACAGCGAAAGCATGATGACCTGGTTGATACCGGCCATGATGGTGGGCCGGGCCAGGGGAAGCTGGATTTGGCGCAGAATCCGGCCCGGGCTTGAGCCGAAGGCATGCCCGGCCTCAACCACTTCCTTGTCCACGCCACGGATTCCCAGTTCGGTAAACCTGACGCCCGGTGCCATGGAAAAGACGATCGTGGCCACAATGCCCGGGACAACACCCACCCGGAACATGACCAGCGCGGGGATCAAATAGACCATGGCGGGCATGGTCTGCATGAAGTCCATGATGGGCCTGATAATTGTCGAAACCCGTGAGGAACTGGCCGCCCAAATACCTAAGGGAATACTGATAGCCACCGCCACCACTGTGGCAATAATGACCAGGGCAAGGGAGTCCATGGCGTTCTCCCACTGGTCCACGCCAACAATCACGGCGAAGCCCACAACGGTGCCAACACCAAGTTTCCAACTGCTGGCCCACCAGGCGATGGCGGCAAAAATAAGGATGACTACCCAGAAGGGCGGCGCATTCAGTAGCCAGTCAAGCTCGTCGTAGGCGCTAACAAACACCGTGCGGATGAACTTGAAAAACGCGTCGAAGGACGTTGTTATCCAGTCCAGGCCAATTTCAACCCAGTCGCCCAGGGGAATTCTAAAATCCGGGGTCACAATGTTGCTCCTTCACTCTGAGCCAAAGCGGCCGTCACCATTTGTTCCGGGATGGGCGCAACAGCCACCTCAACCACGGGGAATTCGGACGTTGTAGCGGGCACATTGCCCAACGCTGCCAGCAGCGTCACCCGGGGCAAGGCGCCCACGAGACGGCCATCGGCGTCCACCACCGGCAAGGGGATGGGGCTCTCCACGGCGCGGCCAAACAAGTCATTGAGCGCGGTATCCGGGCTGACCGGTGCAATGCCGTCACGCACCACGGCCGCCAAATCGGTGGCACGCTTTTCCACTTGGGTCATCACGTCACGGTCACGGACAATCCCCTGGTAATGGCGGCGCCGGTCCACCACGAATGCGGCCGAAACTTGCAGGTCACGCATGGTCCGCAGGGCGTTGCGGGGACCGCCGGAAATGGTGACAACAGCCAACGGGGGTTCCATGACGGCACCGGCAGTCAGCACGCGGGTCCTGTCCACATCCTGCACGAACTGGGCAACATAGTCGTTGGCCGGGTTGGTCAGAATTTCATCCGGTGTGCCGATCTGCACAATCTCACCGTCACGCATGACAGCTATCCGATCGCCAAGGAACATGGCCTCGTTGAGGTCGTGGGTGATAAAGACGATGGTCTTGTCAAGCTCCGCCTGCAACACCACCAGCTGTTCTTGCATTTCGCGCCTAATCAGCGGGTCAAGGGCAGAAAATGCCTCGTCCATGAGCAGGATGTCCGTCTCGGCACACAGGGCGCGGGCCAGGCCCACGCGCTGCTGCATGCCGCCGGAGAGCTCGGAGGGGTATTTTTCGCCCCATCCACCCAGCCCCACCATGGACAGCACTTTTTCGGCGCGGGCCGTGCGTTCGACCTTCGCAACGCCCTGAATTTCCAGCGCGTAGGCGGCGTTTTCCAGCACTGTACGGTGCGGGAGCAAGGCGAAGTGCTGGAAGACCATGGAAATCTTCTCCTGGCGAACCTTGCGTAGTTCCTTGTCACTGACGGTGGAAATGTCTGTTCCACCAACCACCACCGAACCCTGTGTGGGTGCCCACAGCCCGTTCAGTGTGCGGATGAGGGTGGATTTTCCGGATCCGGAAAGGCCCATGACCACGAAAATCTCGCCTTTTTTGACGTCAAAGCTCGCGTCAATGACGGCTGCTGTGCCCAGCGCCGTGAGCTCTTCACGCTTCTTGCCCGCCTTCAGGCGTTTGATGAGCTCGGCAGGTCGTTTGCCGAACACTTTGTAGACATTGCGCACGCTCAGGGCGTTTTCCGTCTCGGTGCCGCCCTGTGTTGTTGTTTCTTGTTTACTTGCCATAAGTGTTGCTTCGGACACGTAGTACCCATCTACGCAGCGCGCCGCCGCGAAGGTCTCAGCTTTCGCTCGCCTTCGCTGGTTTCTGCGCCGCAATTGGTGTTCTCGTGCTGCAGGCGATGCTTCGCGTCAAACTCTTCGCTTCCCCGCACACTCCGTCCGGAGCAGCAAGGAACGACGGTTCCACATTCATTGTGCGGAGCAAGGGAAGATATCCCTACCGCAAGTTCGAGCGCCTGAGTCTGGCTGCATCACTGTTCACGGTTACTTTTGAAGCACATCGCGAAGGTGCGAGCAGCTGCCCGCAGGCTTGTCGGCGTACTGGTTCACCTTCAACGCTAACAAAGACACTTTCACTACCAGCGTAATAGTCACAGCTTTGGGACCCAAAACGCCCACCAATGCTGCCATCCTCCCGCTCTGGCAGGGCGAGGGAAGCGTTATGACTTTGTGACCTTAGGTGACTTATTTGAATTGTGACTAGCCGGGGCTGGTGTCTTCGCCCACTTTTGGGCCCCTTGGCCCGCACTGGCCTGCCGCGGTGGCGCGTTGCCGTTACGCCCGTGCGGGCCTTGTGGCCGGGTTTACTTGATAGCTTGGAGACGTGAAGATTGCTACCTGGAATGTGAACTCGTTGCGTGCCCGTGCCGACCGCGTGGAGGAGTGGCTGCGTCGCACAGACGCGGACGTGCTGGCCATCCAAGAAACCAAGTGCAAGGACGAGAACTTCCCCTGGGAACTTTTTGAGAACAACGGCTACGAGGTGGCCCACTTTGGCTTCAGCCAGTGGAACGGCGTGGCCATAGCCTCCCGCGTGGGTTTGGAGGATGTTGAACGCACCTTCGTGAACCAACCCGCCTTTGGCAAGGCCGGCAAGGATCCCGTCCAGGAGGCCCGTGCCATCGCCGCGACGTGCAACGGCGTTCGCATTTGGAGCCTGTACGTCCCGAATGGCCGAGCCCTGGATGACGAGCACATGCCGTACAAACTTCAGTGGCTCGATGAGCTCAAGAACCAGGCCACGGACTGGCTCGCCCAAGACCCCAACGCCCAGATTGCGCTCATGGGCGACTGGAACATTGCCCCCCAGGACGACGACGTGTGGGACATCGACTTCTTCCGCACTCAGGGCCTGACTCACGTCAGCGAACCCGAGCGCGCAGCGTTCGCCGCCTTTGAAGCGGCAGGTTTTGCCGACGTCGTCCGCCCCTTGAACCCGGGCCCCGGCGTCTACACCTACTGGGACTACACCCAGTTGCGTTTCCCCAAACGTGAGGGCATGCGCATTGATTTTGTGCTGGCTTCCTCGGCGCTGGCAGCCCGTGTCAGGGCGGCCGAAATTGACCGTGAGGAACGCAAAGGCAAGGGCGCCTCGGATCATGCCCCGGTCATTGTGGAGCTGGACTAAACCATGGTGGCGGGCTTGTACTTGGGCGGGGTGCAGCTCCCCTTCGTCTCCACCTTGCGCGTGTATCTGCCGCGTGAGGCGTACACAGCAGCCGAGTTCGACTATCTGAGCGAACACTTGGACGCCGCACAAAACGCCGTCAGTGTCGATGCCGCCGAACTGGCCGATTCGCTGGGCCGCGTGAGCCGCACCCGCCCCAATCCACTCCCGACGGCGGCCGGAGAGCGGGTGCGAGTCCTCACCATGAGCGATGGCGAACCGCTGCTTTACGCGCCCAACCAGGTGGTCGCCAGATCCGTCGCGGGTGCCGCCGAGCTGCTGAGCGGAACCATGTCCCAGCTGGCCACGCTGCTACTGTCCCAAGATGAGTGGGCGGAAAAGTTGGGGGCCGCCACGGCCACTCCGCTATTGGAAATGCCGCTGCAAACCCGCACATCCACCTGGGGCGTGCCGTTTAGTTGGTTCGTGCTGGTCTACGCCAGTGACCGCATGGAAGTGGTGGAATCCAAGGGACGGATTTTGACTGTGCGGGCTCAAGTGCCGCTACGGATAGCTACGGCCCGGGCACAAAGGACTCTGCGAATGCTGGCCACCATGGCCCCCGACCTTGAGCTTTTCGGCGAGCTCGAGGACCTCAACAACTGGTTGTCCACTTTCAACGAGGCGGGCGTGGTGGAGCTGGACTATGGCCCCCTGGCCAACCGGCTGCATCCCGACGAATCACCCGCGGATGTGCACATGGGTCTGCAATGCCTGGCCGACGGCGACTTCACGGCCGCCGCTGCTGCCTACCGCAGGCTGAGCAACCGGTGGATGCCCATCCGACAGTTGGCCCGGGCCAACTAGTCCCCACGTCCTCCCTAACCTCGCTTCGCTCGGCTAGGGAACCCTCGGCCGCGTGGGCCCACCCGCGTCCCGTCAAACCGCTTCGCTCGGCCAGGGAACCCTCGGCCGCGTGGGCCCACCCACGTCCCGTCAAACCGCTTCGCTCGGCCAGGGAACCCTCGGCCGCGTGGGCCCACCCACGTCCTGTCAAACCGCTTCGCTCGGCCAGGGAACCCTCGCACCGCGTGGGCCCACCCACGCCCCGTCAAAGCTGCGGCGGCGTGGTGGATTCTCGCTGGATTAGCGTAAACGGCATACGCTCCTCCTGGATGGCGCCGGTCTTTCCGTCAAGCTCGGCCAGCAACATTTGTGCGGCCAGAAGCCCGTGCTCCACGGGTTTTTGAGCAATCGTGGACAGCCCTGCCGGTGCCGAGAAGTCATGGTCGTCGATCCCGATCACCGACAGGTCCTCCGGGATCCGGATGCCGCGCCGCCGGGCCTCAAACATCAGTCCGAGCGCCATCTCGTCCGAGCCGCAAAAGACGGCTGTGGGGCGCTCCCCGGGCAGGTCAAAAAGCCGGGCCGCGGCTGCCACTCCCTCACCAACTGTGTAATCCCCGGCAATGTTCCATGCCGGGCGCACCTCCAACCCCGCGCGGCGCATGGTGTCCTCGAAAGCTTGCGAGCGCAGGGCCGGAACCACAAAGTTCTTCTCGTCATTGATCCCCCCGCGCAGATGGCCTATTCTCCGGTGGCCAAGGTCGATCAGGTGTTGGGTGGCCGCGGTGGCCGCGGCCGTGTCATCCATGTGCACGCCCCGACAACCCTGAACAGGACCGCCAACAGAGATCATGGGAATGTTCGTTCGCTGGAGCTCTTGAAGTTCCGTGGCGGACAGTCCCAGGCAAAGCACCACCAGCGCGTCGATTTGTTTACGCACCATCTGTTCGGTAAACCGGCGCTGTTGGCCGTGCATATATCCGCCAAGGCTGAACAGCAGCAGGTTATAGCCGTGCTCGCGCAGTTCCTGGTCGATCCCTTCCAGCGCCGCCGCAAAGTACCAGCGGTCAATGAACGGAACCAGCACTCCCACGGTTCTGGTCCGCCCCGTGGCCAATCTCGTGGCCGACGGGGATGGCACGTAGCCCATTTCCTGGGCCACCGCCAGCACACGTTCCCGAGTGGTCGGGTTGACGTTGGGAAGACCCCTCAGGGCTCGTGAGACAGTTGCGGTGGAGACTTCTGCTCGCGCGGCAACGTCGTCAATGCTGACCCTCATGGCCCGTCCTTTCTCGTTTCCCCGAACTGTTGCCACGTGTGCCGGGTGGCCACCTGTTGTGGCAAATGATGGAGGTGGCACCCGGCCTAGAGCTACCGCGGCCGCCTGCCCCGCCGGGCCGGCAGTTTCCTGCGCAGCCGGATCATTCCCAGCAGCCCCAGACAGACCAGCAACAATCCTAGCGCCCACATGAGGGCGGGCTGGCCCGTGATCTCCAGCCAGACAGTCACCCCGAAGAGCACTACCGCCCAGAAGCCGAGAAAGCCGATGATGATGTCGAAGTCTTCACCGCTCTTTTGCTTGGAGGTGGGGATGTGTAGGCCATCGGGTTGCTCCGGTGGCTTCGCGGCATTTCGTCCCACGGTTACTTCACCGCCCCGGCGGTCAGTCCCGCAACGATCTTGCGCTGGAAGATCAGCACCAAGATGACCAGCGGAATGGTGACCACGGTGCCCGCCGCCATGACTGCCGTGTACGGTTCCTGGTGTGGCTGGGAACCGGCAAAACGTGCGATGGCGACAGTGACTGTCTGTGTTGCGTCGTTGGAGAGAATGCTGGCAATCAAGTACTCGCCCCAGGCCGCAATGAAGGCCAGAATCGCCGTGGTGAACACCGCCGGGGCCGCCAGTGGCATGATGATCCTGCGGAACGCCTGGCCCTGGGTGCAACCATCAATGCGGGCCGCTTCCTCCAACTCCCAGGGCATTTCCCGGAAGAACGACGTCAGCGTGTACACGGTCAAGGGAAGCACGAACGAGATGTTCGGAATGATCAGCGCCTGATAGGTGCCGATCCAGCCAATGTTGCCAAATAGCTGGAACAGCGGGGTCACAATGGCAACCCCGGGGAACATGGATGCCCCGAGGATCACGCCAAGCACCAGGAACTTGCCGCGGAAGGTCAGCCGCGCCAGCGCGTACGCGGCGAAGACACCAAAGATCAACGCCACCAAGGTGGTGACACTGGCAATGAACAGCGAGTTCAGCAGCGCCCGGTCCAGGTGGTTGCCCAACGCTGAGGAAAAGGCTGTCTTGAAGTTGTCCAGGGTGACGTGGGTGAAGAACGGTGTCGAGTCGTAGGTGTAGCCGACGTCGCGGAAGGCTGTGACGATCATCCAGTAAACCGGCAGAAGGCACCAGATGACGATGACCGCGGCACTGAGGTACGTGCGGAGGCTTGCCCAGTTTTCCCGACGGCGGGCCACCGACTTTGCTGCGGCGGTGTGCGCCGTCACGGAGGAGGTTGTGGTGCTCATTTCAATTTCCCCTTTGCCCCACCGCTGGCGGACTCAACGGCATTGGCCCCGAGGAACCGCACAAAGATGAACGCCACGATGAAGATGATCAGGAAGGTGATGGTGGACAGGGCCGCGGCGGAGTTGAAGCCGACGCGAATCTGGTTGACCACCAGAATGGACAGTGTGGTGGTCCCGTTGGCGCCGCCGGTCATGATGGCGGGCAGGTCGTACATGCGCAACGCGTCCAGGACGCGGAACAAGATAGCCACCATGAGCGCCGGTTTGACCAGCGGCAAGGTGATGAGGCGGAAGCGCTGCCACGCGGAGGCGCCGTCGACCTTGGCCGCCTCATAAACCTCGGCCGGGATCATTTGCAGGCCGGCCAGGATGAGCAGCGCCATGAACGGGGTGGTCTTCCAGACGTCGGCAATGATGATGGCCGCCTGTGAGGGGCCCTGGCTGCCGGTCCACAGGATGTCGGTGTGGAGCACTGTGTTCACGATGCCGTCAAAAGCAAAAATGAAGAACCACAGCTTGGCGGTGACGGCTGTGGGGATGGCCCACGGCACCAGCACTGCTGCCCGCAGCACTGTGCGGCCACGGAAGGTGCGGGCCATGATGACTGCCATCCAAAAACCCAGGATGGTCTCAAAGAACACCGTCACGGCGGTGAAGTAGAACGTGACGCCGGTGGCACTCCAGAACTGGGCACCCAATGTTCCGGGCGGGCAGCTGGCCGCCCCCGTGGGGGTCTCACACTGTTGGAACAGCCAGTGGATGTAGTTGGCAAAGCCGGCGAATCCTCCGGCCACAAAACTTCCTGTCACCGGGTCAAGACCCTCATCCTGTTGGAAGGACATGTAGATGGCGTTGATCACCGGGTACAAGATGACGATGGCCAGCACGATCAGAGTGGGCGCAACCAGCAGCGCTGCTGCACGCCCCTGCGTCTTTTCCTTGCGGTCCGCACCAACTTCCTTGTTCTCACCACGCTTCCGGGCTGTCTTTCGACCGGGCAGTGCCCCCGGATCAAGCTGTGCAGACATACGTCTTTCCTTTCACCACGACTCTGTGTGGCATCACGCGAGCGGTGATGCGAAGGTCCCCACAGCGGCGTTCCCGGGCTGGGTGTCCACCACCGGGAACGCCGCTGTGCGCACTATTGCCGTTACTGTGTCCCGGCAGCCGTGATGGCCGCCTGCATGTCGGTCATGGCCTGGTCAACAGTCTTGGTCCCGCTGATCGCGGCGAAGCTGTTCTGTTGGATGGCCAAGGTTACAGCCGGGTAGAACGGCGTGACAGGCCGCGGCACTGCATTCTGGATGGAGGTCAGCAGCACCGGAAGGTACGGCAGCTTCGCGACGAGCTCTGCGTCGGTGTACAGGCTTTCCAACACTGGCGCCAGGGACCCCTGGGTGGCGTAGAACTTCTGGGTTTCTTCACTGATCATGAAGGCCGTGAAGTCCTTGGCCGTGGCCTTGTACTTGGAGTCAACACTGATGGCCAGGCTGTGTCCGCCCAAAGAGGATGCGCCGGGGCCGTCCTTACCCGGCAGCGGGGCAATCCCAAAGGTGTCCTTGACCTTGGAGGAGCCGTCCGTTTTGGCCAGGTTGTACACGTACGGCCAGTTGCGCAGGAACATCAGTTTTCCGTCCTGGAAGGAGGTCCGGCCCTGCTCTTCCTGATACGTCACCGCCTGCTTGGGGATGTCTCCGTCCTTGTACGCCTGGACCAGGTTGGTCAGCCCGGCCTTTGCCTCGGCACTGTCAACTGTTGCCTTGCCGTCCTTGTCAACGATGGTGCCGCCGGCGGTATTGATGGCCTCGGCAACATTCACCGTCAGGCCCTCATACTGGGCGAACTGTCCGGCGTAGCAGTCGATGCCCTTTTCCTTGGCGATCGGGCACATGGCCAGCATTTCCTCCCACGTGGTGGGAGGCGTCGCAACCAGGTCCTTGCGGTAGTACAGGATGCCGCCGTCGGAGGTCTGCGGCGCGGCATACAGGGTGTCCTTGTACTTTGCCGCCTCCACCGTTGCCGGCAAGAAACCGGTGGTGTCAATGGCCATCGTGTCCTTCAGTGGCTGCAGCCAGCCCTTGGCGGCAAACTCAGCCGTCCACACCACGTCAACACTGGCCACGTCATAGTCGCCATTCTTGGCCTGGAAGCGCTGGACCAAGTCATCGTGCTGCTGGTCGGCCTTGTCCGACTGCTCCTTGAACGTGACCTTCTCGTCAGGGTGGGCCGCATTCCACTTTTCCACCAGGGGTCGGATTACCTCGGAGTTGTCCTTGCCCTGGACGTAGGTGATGGGCCCGCGGGCGTCCAAGTTCTGTGACGCCGCACCTCCGCCGTCTTCTCCCGTCCCCCCGCCTGTCCCGCCGCTACAGGCGGATAGGGCCAGGGTGAGTGTCGCGGCAACCGCCAGCGGCAGGTACATCTTTGAAATCTTCGTTCCCATGCTCATTCTCCTCAAGTGAAAATCTTCAGCTGCGGCTTGCCAGGCAAGGCACCTCGTTGAGTGGTGTAGCTCACACTAGTAAGGTGTGATGCAATAGTGCAAGCGCTTACATCAATTCGTTACCGTTTTGTTTCGGGAGGAACACCATGACAGATTTTCAGCATGCCTCAGCCAAGCCCTGGTGGGCCAGTGCCGTCATCTACCAGATATATCCGCGCTCATTTGCCGACGGCAACGGTGATGGCATGGGTGATATTTCAGGTGTTTCGGGGAAATTGGAGTATTTGGCTGAGCTGGGTGTCAACGCTGTCTGGTTGTCGCCGTTCTACCTCTCACCCCAAGCTGACGCCGGGTACGATGTGGCTGATTACCGCCGCGTTGACCCCTTGTTTGGTGATCTAGACGATTTTGACGAAATGTTAAGCAGGGCCCACAGCTTGGACCTGCGCGTCATTGTCGACCTTGTCCCGAACCACACGTCCGACGAGCATGTGTGGTTCCAGGAGGCGCTGAACTCACCCGAAGGCTCACCAGCGCGGGACCGGTACATGTTCCGGGACGGCTTGGGTGTTGACGGCAATGAACCGCCGAACAACTGGCGCTCCATTTTCGGTGGCAGGGCATGGACCCGGGTCATGCAGGACGGCGCCCCGGGCCAGTGGTATCTGCACCTTTTCGACACAAAACAGCCAGATCTAAACTGGGAAAACACGCAGGTACGCGCCGAAATGGAATCCGTGCTGCGGTTCTGGCTGGACCGCGGCGTGGACGGATTCCGGGTGGATGTGGCGCATGGGATGGTCAAGGCCGCCGGCCTGCCGGACTGGGAAGGGCAGTCGGCCATGGTCTCCGGTGACGAAAAGGCCACAGCTACCGCCGAGCCCCCGACCCACCAGCAAAAACCGGCGCTGGACCCGCCATCACCGTTCTTCGACCAGGACGGTGTTCATGAGATCTACCGGGCTTGGAACCGCGTCCTGAAGGAGTACGACGGCGACCGCATGCTGGTTGCCGAGGCGTGGGTTGAGCAGCCGGAACGGTTGGCCCTCTACGTCCGTCCCGATGAGATGCAGCAAGCCTTTAACTTTGAGTTCCTGCTGGCGGGATGGGATGCCGAACGCATGGCCGCGGCCGTGGCGAACTCGTTGGCAGCCAACGCCGCCGTTGGCGCCCCAGCCACCTGGGTGTTGTCCAACCATGACACCGTCCGCCACCCTTCCCGCTTTGGTTTGACCGACCCAACCACGTTCCCCAAGGGGATCAGCGCCGAGGACGAACAGCCGGATGAGGCGCTGGGCCTTGCCCGGGCGCGCGCCGCAACACTGTTGATGCTTGCCCTGCCAGGCTCGGCGTACATGTACCAGGGTGAGGAGCTTGGCCTGCCGGAACACACGACCCTGGATGCGGCCGTGCGTCAAGACCCCTCATTCTTCCGGACAAACGGGGTTGAGCGTGGCCGTGATGGCTGCCGGGTGCCACTGCCATGGACGGTCGCCGGGCCGGGGTACGGTTTTAGCTCCGGAACTACCCCGCAGGGGCCAGCCAATCCCCCCTGGTTGCCTCAGCCGGACACCTTTGCCCGCTACGGCGCCGATGCACAAGTCGGGGCGAGAGGGTCCACGCTGGAGTTGTACCGCGATGCCTTGCAGCTGCGCGCGGCACACCGTCTCGGCGAGGGGACACACCAGTGGGCGCCGGAACACGACCCGGCCTCGGGCATCATTGCCTTCAGCAACGGCCCCATAACCACCATCGCCAATGCAGGTGCTGCCCCGGTGAGACTGCCGGCGGCTGCTCGGATTGTGCTGGCCAGCAGCCAGGACGGCGTTTCGGATAAAATCCTGGCACCCAATTCGGCCGTCTGGATCACCACGTAAAAGGGGCGGGGGGGGAGGGGGGGGGGGCCCGGGGGGTTGTTTCCCTCCCCCGGCAGGTGGGGGCTGGGTTGTTTTTTGTGTTCCTTCACGCC
>NZ_JBTNDH010000055.1:0-17917 GCF_054511095.1 Arthrobacter sp. TMN-49
AAAAAAAAACAAAAAAAAAAAAAAAAAAAAAAGGGAGGGAGAAAAAAAAAAAGGGTACACCCCACACCCCCCACCCCCCCCCCCACGTCCATACCATCTGTGCCCTAGAAGCTAATTCTTGGGCCCCGTGGGCTTCGGCTTGGGAGATTCATCCGAGGCGGCGTCAGCAACGGCATGCTTCGCCGCAGAACCTGCCGTCGCCGCCGCGTCCTTGACCTTGGCAACTGCTTCGGCACCGCTGTCCTTGACATCGGCAACGACGTCAGAGGCAACCTGACGCGTCTGCGCTGCCTTCTCTTTCACTGTCCCGGCGACCTTTTTGACGTCTGCGGTGACCTTCCCAACGACTTCTTCAACAGCGTCTTCTACAACCGTGGCAGCGTCAGAGTCGTCGTCCACCGGAGCTGGCGCCGGTACCGAGGTGGGAACGGCAGCCGGAACCACGGGGGCCGGTGTTTTCCACGGGTCGGCCACTGGCTTTGACGCTTTCCACGCGGCAACACCTGCGGCTCCGGCGGCAACAATAATGCCGGCCACAAGCCAGCCCTTGCCGCACTTCTTCTTGGTTTTGCTGGCCTTCTTTATTTCGGCTGCCAGTTTTTTGCCGGCTTCGGCAGCGGCTTTCTCAGCCTTCGCCAGGGCCTTCTTGTTGCCTGTGAGTTTGGCCGCGGCAATCTCCACTTGATGAGTCATCAAAGAACTTTCCAATGCCGAACCGACAGCCTGAGCGGCCATGCCCAGCTTGTCAGAAACCTTGGGAATGAAGTCATCCACGACTTTGTCCTTGGCCGAGGTGATGGCCGGGGCGGTCTTGTCCAACGCGTCTTGAATATGCGGGGTGGCGCCATCTACGGCGTCGGAAATTCGCGGCGCTAGCTTTTCAAGACCTTCCTGGAGCTTCGGGGTTACGGCAGCAACGCCGTCGGCCGTGTATTGGGCAGCCTTTCGAAGTCCGTCTTGAACCATGGGGGAGGCTTGTTCAATGCCTTTCTCGATGCGTGGAACAGCCCAATTCAACGCAGCCTCCACGCGCGGAGCTGTCCAGTCCTTGGCGTTTTCAACACGCGGAGCCACCCACTCGATGGCATTGTCAACGCCAGTTGTGAGCGAATCTTCTAGGCCTTGGGTAAAGCGGTCAACCTTCTTCACGTTTCCTCCAGATATTCAGCTGTTTCAAGGCTTAGCCTACGTCCCTCACCGGCTGCATGCTATCCCTAGACAGTTCGCCGGACGCGGAATGCGCCAGATAAGCGTGAAAATCCCCAGCCTGGCATGGCAGACTAACGCCATGACTGCTATCCCAACCGCAAAAGCAACTATCAACACTAGCCTTGGCGATATCGAGGTGAACCTCTTTGGTAACCACGCGCCCAAGACAGTGGCCAACTTCGTTGGTCTGGCGACCGGAACAATTGAGTGGACCCACCCGGCGACGGGCGAGAAGACCAATGCGCCGCTCTACAACGGAACCATCTTCCACCGCATCATCAGGGACTTTATGATCCAGGGCGGAGATCCCTTGGGCCGCGGAGTGGGTGGCCCCGGCTTCCAGTTCGACGACGAGATCAACCCCGATCTGAACTTCAATGACCCCTACAAGTTCGCCATGGCAAATGCCGGCGTCCAGGGCGGTCGTGGCACCAACGGTTCACAGTTCTTCATCACCACCGTTAACACCAGCTGGCTCCAGGGCAAGCACACCATCTTCGGTGACGTCACCGAAGAGGCATCACGTGCAGTTGTTGACGCCATTGAAGGCGTAGCGACGGGCGCAGGCGACAAGCCGCGTGAAGATGTCGTTATCAACTCCATCACGGTCGAACAGCTCTAATATAAGTTCGTAAGCTCCATGGCTTTAGCTGCCGGATTCCCTGGAGGATCCGGCAGCTAGGGCCTTCCTTATTTACCTCATATTAGGACCCAATCCATGAGTTCTGCGTTTCCGCCTCCGGCCGCACCCTTGGAGGCTCCTGTCTGTCCGCGCCACCCCGAGCGGGTCTCCTACGTGAGTTGCCAGCGTTGCGGACGGCCCGCCTGCCCGGAATGCCAACGCAGCGCCTCTGTGGGTATTCAATGTGTGGACTGCGTTAAGGAAACAGCCAGAGCAGCCCCATCGCGCAGGACTATTTTTGGTGGCGCGGTGCGCACAGGCCGGCCGGTCGCCACCATGACCTTGATGGCAATATGTGTTGCCGCCTTCGCCCTGGATTGGGCCTTTCCCAACGGTCTTGTGTTTCTAAACTTCGCTTATGCACCTCTCTTGACCGAGTCCGAACCGTGGCGGATGGTGACATCGGCGTTCCTACACTCGAGCAACATCATGCACATTGCCTTCAATATGTACGCCCTCTGGATCTTGGGCAACGCCCTTGAACCGGCTTTTGGCCGGGCACGATATGTGGCCTTGTACCTTGTGAGCGCCTTTGCCGGCTCGGTGGGTGTCCTGCTGCTCGCGCCGATGAACACAGTTGTTGTTGGCGCCTCGGGAGCGGTATTCGGTTTGTTTGGTGCACTCTTTGTGGTGCAGAAAAAACGTGGCGGCGATATTCGACAAATCGTTGTGTTGCTACTCATCAACGCGGCCATTGGTTTCATCATCCCTGGAATCGCCTGGCAGGCTCACCTTGGCGGGCTGATCGCCGGTGCTCTCTGCGCCGTTGCGATAGCGTACGCCCCCGTCAAGAACCGCAATCTGATCCAATGGGGTGGCATTGCTGTCGTTCTGATTCTGCTCATTGGGCTGACTCTGTACAAGGTATCAACGTTTCCAATTTATTCCATAGGCTGATGAGTCTCAGAGGTTCGATCAGGCCGGGTATGGGTGTCCATACCCGGCCTGATGCAGTTAATGAGCAGCTAGGAACAGTTGCTGACGGCGCTGGCTACGGCTTGAGCCTGCGGTAGTCTCCGCCATAGTGCAGCAGGGGCGACAGCGCCTTACTCCAGGGCGCATCCTCTCCCATGGAAACCACATGTCCCACCACCAATATGTGGGTCGCTGCCTCATGCACGGCAGTTGTTTCCACCTCGAAATAAGCCAGGGCGCCGGCTATCACGGCATGTGAGGTGAGTGGGCCGCGCCTAAAATCGATCTGCTTGAGTAGGCCCTCAGTGGGTGTCCCCGGACTGGCCAGCCAATTTGCGTGCCCCTTCTGCTCGGCTGTGAGCAGCGACAACGCCCAAGACCGCGACTCCAACACGGCTAGTGCGATCCGGGATTCCGCGTAGAGACTCACCAACAATGTCGGAGGGTCGTAGGAGACTGACAGAAACGAACTCACTGTTGCAGCGACGTCGCGGTTGCCAACGGCCGTAGCAATGACTGCCACGCCACTGGCTTGTTCGGCACTAAGCCGACGATATTCGTCAACCTGATCTTGCTCGGGGTGCTGTGGGAAAACTCTGTGGATATCGAGGGGATCAGCTAGTTCCATGGCTCCATGGTTGCACGCATCCACAGTTATCCACAGCGCTGTCCACAACTGGGCATAACTTACAGAGCTGTAGTTCTAGTAGTTGAAAACTAGTCGAACGGGTAGTTATCCCCACAGTTTTGCACACTGGGTATAAGTTACACACATGTAATTCCACAGCTGTGGATTACTTTCCTGCCGCAGTTTTTCTCACATCCGGGCCAAATCGCCACAAAGTTATCCACTTCTGTGGATAACCTTGTGAACAACTAGGGATAACCACAGCTTCGAAGACGGGCTGTGGATAGTTCGAATGAGTTTTCAACGTCAGTGGATAAGTCTGTGGGTTGTGGGAAGAAGTTACACACAGTGTGGATAACCTTGGGGATAGTGATCTATATTGCCCTCCGAAGGCGCCTGTTGTAGGTTCTCGTTTTGCATGTCACTTTTCTCAGTTTCGTGTCACCAGCGTGTCACCGTTCTCATTTTCGTGTCACCAGTCGCATACTGGTGCCATGGCCGGAATCCAGGGTCGAGACGCTTCTTTGCGTTACCTCTGTATCAGCAGAGGTGAGGTCAGCACTCGCTTCAGTGAGGCTGACGCGGGCGCTGTGCTCCATGGACTGCCCGTGCGGAAGCCGCCGACGTACCGGCGCCAGAGGAACTATCCTGGCTTGTTTTGGTCAGCGACTACCGAGTCGTTCTTGATCTACGAGAGCCTTCTGGAACTGGATTGTTTGTGGCTCAAGGACTTTGATCCCACTGTTGATTGGATCGCTACTCAACCATTTGAAATGACCGGGTGGTGCGCAGGACGCAGCCGGCGCCATGTTCCTGACATCATGCTTCAGATGAAATCGGGTCGAGTTCGCGTCGTGGACGTGAAACCAGAACACCGATTGGACGATCCTGACACGGCCCCCGTCTTCAAATGGACTGGCGAGGTTTGTGCTGAACGCGGCTGGGACTATGAAGTTTGGTCTGGCGCGTCATCAACTCTCCTTAGAAACACAAAGTTCTTGGGCTCGGCGAGGCGTCGTTTACTTGTCAGTGATGATGAATTGGTCTCCGCCATGGATGCATTTAGCGAGGGACAGACTCTTGGCGACGTGATCGATGCTCGCATTTTGCGCGATGGAAACGAGCATCTCGTCCGTACGGCGTTGTTGCACTTGCTGTGGTGCGGGGCATTGGCTTTTGACATGGAACGGCCACTGCACGAGGGCAGCGTTCTATTCCGCGGATCTGGAGGATTCAATGTCATCAACGTTTGACATCATCGTAGGGTCGGCGGTTTGGCTCGATGGGCAGATGTGGACCGTGCAGGAAATTACGGGTGCCTCAATCTTGGTTTCCAATGGGAAAACCTTGCGGCGAGTCGGAACCGCATTGATCTCACGAGCCCATATCGGTCCAGACGAGGAACAGGATGCTTCTGTCACCGAACCGATTTCGTTGGGACTATCTCGGCTGAGCCCTGCAAAGTTGAAAGAAGTGCATTCTCTGGAGCGGGAGCTTCTGGGAATCTTGGACTCCGGCCAAACCGAGGGCACTACCCAGAGTGAACTCGTCCGCCAGGCTGCCGAACGCCAAGGCGTCACCGTAAGGACTATGCGCCGCAAGATTGCCGAATACCGGAGCGCGGGACTGCCCGGTCTGATTGATAGCCTGGCCACCCGCAAATACGAATCCCGGATCGACCCACGCTGGGACAAAGCCTGTTTGGTGGTCCTGGCTGAACTGGTCTATGAATCAACACCCACCAAAAAGGCCGTTATTGGTCGTGTTCGGCGCATATTGGATAAGGACTTTGGACCCGGATCCGTCGTATTCCCCAGTCAAGCAGTGGCGTATCGGCGACTGGATGAATTGGCCAAGGGTCGTCAGGCCTTTGGTCAGGGGAAGGCGCGTCGGTCGATTGCCGAGCGGCCGCAGGGGATGTATGGGCGGTTGCGGTCACAGTATCCGGGTGAGTATGTGTTGTTGGATTCGACGCCGTTGGATGTTTTTGCGTTGGAGGAGGGTACTGGTCGGTGGGTTTCAGTTGAACTGACGGTCGCCATTGATCTGTTTAGCCGTTGCATCGTCGGTCTTCGGTTGGCGCCGATTTCTACTGATTCCCGTGACATTGCCGATGTGCTGTATCAGGTGGTGGCGCCACCGGAGGAAGACACTCAAGGATTCCCTTATCACGGGGTCCCACACAATCTGGTCATCGGGACCGGGGAGGACAAAGCACCGTTGGGCGCCGTTCCGGGGACGATTGTTGTTGATCATGGAAAGGCTTATGTCTCTGACCATGTCAGGGGTGCGTGCGCGCGGGCAGGGATCAATATTCAGCCTGCAACACCGCATAAGCCAACGGACAAACCTGCTGTAGAGCGGTTCTTTAGGACCTTGCGGCAATCGTTCTTGCAGCATCTTCCTGGTTACAAGGGCCCGGATGTGCATTCGCGTGGTGACGATGTGGAGAACAAGGCCGTCTACTACATCACGGAGTTGGAGAGCATGATCCGTGCCTGGGTTACGACTGTCTATCACCGCAGTGCTCATGCCGGTCTATGCATCCCAGAAGTACCAGGCATTGCGTTGTCTCCTGTGGAAATGTTTGAAGCGGGGCTGGCCAAGACTGGGCACTTGAGGTTGCCGGCTTCAGACGACCTTGTTTTTGACTTTCTGGCTGTTTATTGGCGTTCGATCCAGCATTACGGGGTGGAGATCAAGGGCCAACGCTATGACGCGGTGGTGCTGAATAAGTATCGGAACATGAAATCGAAAGAACGCGGTGCCAACGCCGGGAAATGGCCGTTCTTCTATGACACCCATGACGTGAGGTACGTGTATTTCAAGGATCCCGATGAACACCGATGGCATCGTCTGGAGTGGGAGCATGCACCTATGCTGGATGCCCCCTTTTCGCAAAAGGCCGCTGAGTACGCCCGCGAGGTGGCCCGGAGGGAAAACCGACACGTGGATCCGGAACAAGCAGTCTTTGAATTGCTGGAGAAATGGCGGACGAAGGAGATCCTCTCGCGCAGCGACCGCAACCTCTCCAAACGGCTCATGGCCAAGAAACACCACGGCCTATTGAGTAAGTCCAAGCCCCTTGACGACCGGACACCATCCCCTGAACGTCGTACTGACGAGGAAGCTGTGAAGCCCATCAGCCGGGCTAACCGGCAAAAACGGGCGCCTAGAGAGCAGAAAACGGAGGAGAGGAACAGTAGGGTTTTTGATGTTTTCGCCGAGTATTACGAGAACAACCCAGAGGCAGAACTGGAGGTCTTCGAATGAGCCAGAACCAATGGATTCAGTGGTTGCAGCGTAACGGTTCCCACCCTTACAGGCTGGGTAGTAAGTCGGGCTGGTTCGCTTATGTTGAGGCGCCGAAACGTGACTCGCTGGACCGCTTGGATATGCCGGCACTGAAGGCATTGGATGGTGAAGCATTGGAGGATTACAACGAGTGTCGGATGGTCTGGAATTCCAATATCCCCACCGTGCGTACGCAGCAGTTGGAACATGCGTTTTCCTTGATGGATCAGGTGATGGCGTCGAATCGGCGCGATGGGGACAGGCTTAAGGGCGGGGTTGCCATCGATTCACCGCCCGGGCTGGGAAAGACGACGATTGCGGCCAGTTACGGGAAAACCTTTCACCGGGCCCAGATTCGCAGGTTCGGGCCAAAAACCACCAATGGTAGCCAGCGCATACCGGTGGCTTATGTGTCTTTGACGGCGAACACGACATTGAAGGCCTTGAATTCGCGCATTGTTGAGTTTTATGGTCACCCGGCTTTGAACAGGGTGACGGCGGCGAAGTTGACGTCGTTGGCGGTGGACATGGTGGTTGGGTGTGAAACTCAGGTGATCATCGTCGATGATCTGCATTTTGTGGATTTCAACCACCGCTCCGGGACGGAGATCAGTAACCATCTGAAGTGGTTAGCCAACGAACTGCCTGTCACCTTCATTTATACCGGGGTGGGATTGGCGGAAAAAAGCTTCTTCAGCGAGGGACTCTATGGCGAGTCCGCGGCCCTGGCCCAAACCGCCCGCCGCACCACGGTTTGCCCGATCCAACCCTTTAACCTGACAACGGATGCAGGCGCCCAAGCGTGGACGGCGCTCCTGCATCTATTGGAGGGAAGCTTGAATTTGGCCTCGCTTCGCGGTGGGATGCTCGTTGATCATGCTTCCTTGATCTATGAACGCACTCAGGGACACATTGCTTCTTTGGCGTCCTTGATCGAAAGGTGCGCGCATCTGGCCATCGCCACCGGCGAGGAGACCATTTCGGAGAAGATCTTATCCATGGCCGTCACCGACAGTGCCGCCAGCAATGCGTACGCGATCCGCTGAGACCGGGCAATCTCTGTCCCCAGTGGATCGATCTGCGGAATTTGTGGATCCGGTGGGAACTTCCCGATGGCCCCTCTTGCCCAGCGTTGTGCCAGAGGAAACCTTGCCGAGTTGGCTGCGAGCCATGGGCCGGTTGTATAGGATCGATGCCAAAGCAATGGTTCACCTGTTGGGGTTGCCGGTCCGACGCCAAAATTTTCGAACAGCTCACAATGCTGCCCAACACTTCGCCCAGAATGTGGCGAGTACCTGCGGGTGCCAGGTTGACGAGCTGCGACGCATGGCAGGGGCGTGGCAGTTACCTGCACTTCAAAGGTTCACGGCAGAAACCACGGCAACAATCGTCACCGGATTGGATGGCAGCTCATATTGTCCGCTGTGTTTGAGGGAAAGCGGCGGTCGGTGGATTACCGACTGGCTCAATCCGCTCTACACGTACTGCCCCGAGCATGGTGTTCGCTTGGAGAAGCTGTGTCCTAACTGCCAATCGCGGCCGTTCCATGGCATCGATTGGATGTGGAGCAATGCGCCGGGATGGCAATGCTGCAAAAACAACGTACCCACCGATGGACAGGGTCCGTCTAAGACGCAAGTGTGTGGATTTGACCTTCGTCGCTCAGAACTCAGCGGGGACGCGACCTCCGAGCGGCTCTTCGCTCAAGCTCACTTGAAATGGGTCCTGGATTCCGCACTGGTCGGCGTTCAAGAAATTCCCATGTGTGGAACCATCATCAAACCGCATGAGGCCTGCACGCTCTTCCTTGGACTGATTAGCCACGGCAATGGGATCAAGGCCAGCAAGTCCGGATTCCGGGCAACGCCACGAACGCCCGATGCTGTGGCAGAGGCATCCAAGGTCCTTCGTAGCAACACCCAACGTGAGGCCCAACTGGAATTAGCCGCTCTCAACCGAAAAACAAGCATCAGCCTAACCGTACCGACCATTGTCGGCAATTGGCTGCAACTGGACAACGATACAACCAGTTTTTCCAAGACAGTCATTGGTGGCGCTCGTGATCATACCGAACGAAGTGCGTGGGAGATTTGGAACCAGGAAGCGATGCTGCCACGTATCAATTTCCATGAACGGAACCTTCCAGCCGTGATCTGGTCCAGCGCCTTGGGAGGTATCAATACCAAACACCTATATACGACCAAGATCGCGATCTCAGTTGCCTTGGTCCGCGCAATACATCAGACAGCTTGGTCCAAGGCCGCAAGCCGCCTTGGACTCCAATATAAAGACCACTACCTGCTGACCAGAAACGTGAGAAAGTACGATCTCGTCGGTGAGGTAAACCGCCAGGTCTACCGAATCAGGCCGTTCCTTGAAGCACTCAATGAAGAGGACCTATTGATTGACTACGGCCGGCGCCGCAAGGACCTCCTCAACCCGGAACCCGTCATGAAAAGTCTGACCAAGTATTGGCAAGAGTCTGTCGGAATCAGCGCCGACTTTGCCGCCCTGACTTGCAGGTTCTGGGCCACATACACAGGAGGAGACATAAGATTCGTCCCTGCCCTCTACAGCCGGTTGAACATGAGCCCCACAGAAGCTGAGATGTGGCGTACCGACCAGGACTATCGACGAACCGTGCAATACCATTTCAACATCCTCGCCAAAGGCATGCTCCAGATCCGCGGCATCAATGAACCCGTCACCTGGCACCCACTCGCGGCTGGTCTGGACCAACTCCAGCAAGGCGACAAGGAATGACACACTGGCCGAGGCAACTTGCCACCATTTATCGTTCCTTATCCATGATTATCAAGAATTTGATATAAAGCGACGGGTTGGGTTCGCTCACTACCTGGTGGGGCTCTTCACGGTCACATGGGCTCCGATTCCGGGGATGCAGAGGCCAACACATCGAGGCGCAACTGGCTTACCCGGCGTGAAAATTTCATAAGTAGAAGGTTGAGGCCATCAATGCGGTTGATCTCAGCAGCAACTATGGCGTACCCGCAGCCTCTCTTGAGCCGCTGTATGCATCCCGAACTTCTTGTTTTTGGATTTCAGCCCTGCCATATGAACCTTGGCCATCGCGAGTGCGTGTGAAAAGAGACAGGAATTTTTCAGTCAACCCTAGGACATTTGTATGCCCCCTTTGGAAAGATTTAAGGAAACTTATACCGAACAAGAAGGTAGCTCGATGAACCTCGAATCTGTCTCAAATGATCCCGCTTTTAGAGAGCTCGCTCTGGGAGTAGCCGCCCTCGGAATCGCAGCGGATCGGGCAGTCCATGGCGGCATACTACCCGCGCTGTCCGCCGAACAATTTCGGCGCCACTCGATGAAGATCAGCGGAACTTTTGTCGCTGCTTTGTGGCAGGAAGCCGTACGTGACTGGGTTGAAACTCGCGACGACTTGGACGTGATCGTTGGGGAACATTACGAAGGTGGCTGGCCTGAACTGAAACAGGGCAATGTTCATGTAAAGATCGAGCGGCATCACGAACCGAATCGTTCACAGCGACGGGCGAGCTTTGAAATGCAAGCCTATATGCAACCTGCACTCTTCCCTCGTTCCGATGTTTCCCCGGAAATTGAATCAGTCAACGTGTGCATGACGGCCATGATGAACGACGAGGCTCAAATTTCGGGCCTTGAAGTCTTTGCCCCCAACGGCAAGGAGACCCCTCATTTTAGTTTCACCGTTGATGCTGACCAAGCCAAGAAGCGGGCCGAAGAGTGGTTGGAAGCCAGAGAAACCTGGGTCGAAATCATCGCTACCGTTCAAGACTTGGGATCCAACGCAGTTAAGCCGCTCCCGGCAGTTGTTGGGACTGGGCGACGCTTCAACTCTGAAGTCAACATCGGCCAACCGCCAATTTCAGCATCGGGTCAGTTCGGTGACCAGCGCCCGACTCAACTCGAAGAAACAGGCACCGACGACTGATTGCCCTGCGGCTGCCCAAATGTCTCGCCCTTGACGTGTAGTTCGCCGGCATAAAGTCCTATTCAGTGGACCAAAAAGTTTCCAATGGGTGATTCCTGATCCGCCCGAACGATGTAAAGTTGGAACATGCCTGCAACTGTTCATTCCTTGTACCCGACCATCGGAGATCCGTATCTTCGTGCCGTTCCCGACACCATCCGAACGCTCCGCACCAGGCGGGGATTCACACTTGGGTACTTGGCTGAGCAGGTCGGAAAGCAAACTCCTTGGGCTTCAAAGATTGAATCTGGACGGCTATCGCTCAGCGGCGAACTTCTGGCGCAGTGTGCCGCCGTGCTCAACGTTCCAGCGGTCCTTTTGACGGAAGCACTTGCTCCTGTTTCTACCGAGGGGCTGGTCTTTCGCAAATACAATATTCCTCGAAAAGTTGAAGAGCGGCTTCAATCTGAAGCCACTGTTCGAGCCCACGTCATCGACAAGCTGCTCACCCTGACGCAGCAGGAGAAGGCTCCTTCCGTTCCAGAATTCAATGTTGGGGTTCTCGACTCTGGCGCACCGGGTGCGGCATGGAAGCTGCGGGAATTCTGGTCTATTGAAGGAGCTGTCACTGACTTGGCAGGTCGGATGGAAGCGCTTGGGATTTTCATTACTCCCAGCCCAATTGACGTGGATAAGGTTTCTGGCCTGACTGCCTCTGCAGGTTCGGCGACAGCACCGGTTGTACTGTTGAACACGAAGCTGCATACAGACACTCAGCGCTTTACCTTGGCCCATGAACTAGGGCATCTAGTGATGGACGCGAAGTCTCCCCAGTTGTCCCCCAAGGAACTTGAAGCTCGAGCTGACCAGTTCGCTAGCGAGCTGCTGGCACCCTACGGGTTGATACGCGATGACGTGCTCGCACTCAAAGCAGGAGACGTACGCGGACTGCTACCGCTGCAACGACGTTGGGGCCTGCACCCCAAAGCATTCATTACAAGCGCGCGACTTCACGGTGATCTATCCGCCGAAAGCTCAACTATCTGGTACCGAGCCCTCAACGGATCCTTCAAGTCACTGGTTTCTTCTACGCCGTCGTCATTTCCAGTCCAACCCCGCGCACTAGGGGACCTTATCGCTTTGTTGAGAGACAATCAGTGGTACCCAGAAGCGATCTCCCAGTTTGTGAATGTTCACACCTCGGAGTTGATCGAATTCACACAAGCGGCTCGCTGGCCGTTCTCGACTCACTCCGGGTCGGAGCTAAAGATGCCACAACGCCTCTCCGTCGTCTAGAACGGTGCCAGCAGAGGAGAGCGCTAAGCCCACACCTGCTGAGAATTTGCGGTCAATTTATCCCAATGAACGCAGAATTCATCAGGAAGCTCAAAATCGGGCTGCAGGTTCCGAACGTCAGCGTTATATCGAACTATCGGACGGAACTCGGTGTATGGCGAGAGTGCGCGTACACCTCCCCAGGCCACGCGCTAAAACTAGCTATGCAGAAATGGTATGGACGGTCCCGAGAACGGGGCGACGACAAACTTTCGTGCTGTTTGCCATCACCGAAGCAGACAGGGCTAAGGTTCTTATCCGTGCCTGGCAGATGATCCACGAATACCAACTTGCAACACCCAAAGGCCGTATGAAGTATCGCAATACCAAGGATTCCGATGTATGAATGAGACTGCTTTAGCAGTGTTGGGTTGAAATCAACTCAATCTCCGCAGTTGGCGTTTGAGGCTGGATGTCAGTACCAGGAATGAGTTTCCACCCCATTGGCCGAGGTGTGGGACGTTCCTTTGAAGCTACTGTAAGAGTTGAAATGTGGATGCTAGAAAGTGGGGGAGCATGTTCAATCGCGAGCACGATTATCCGACAGCAGTCGCCAGTTACGATGATGCGGGAGTTGATGCGGCTATCGAATGGTGCCTTGAGCACATGCACGATAGTGACACGTTGACTGTGTGGACAAGCCTCAAATCTAACCTTGGCAATTGCGCGAAACTGGAACGCCTAGTCAACCGCTACAGCGATGTCGAGCACGTGACGTCCAGGCAGGGTGGATTTGTGGGCAATCCGGGCCCTGTGCTCATGGCGTGGCCCGACATGGACGATATCGCCAAGATGGCATCAAACCGGCACCTTCGTGCAATGTGCGTGATCGCGTGGAATGAGAACCAGATCAGGCCATGGGTCGCGTCGATGAATCCAGCCATTCTCGGCGACGGATCTGCTTGGGAGCGTCCTACCGTCACCCTTGACCCTGTCCTGGTCGAAGCACTGAACAGCCTAACCCTGACGATCAACCACAACAACACCATCGCAGGGGGCTTTGAAAAAGACCAAGTGGTGGGAGCGCTGCTCGCGCTGCACGACGCAGGGGTCCCTATGAATGGTCGGGCTATGCAGGGGTGGGCGATCGCTCATGGATGGTCAAGAGAAAACCCCAAACGTCTGGCCCAGTACGTCAACGACATCAACGCCGGCAAGCGACCTCGAAGCAGGAGTTTGATCGGGTCAGATTTCATCGCGACTCTTCGGCGCCGGGTGGCCGAAGGAAACAAGGAATAGACCATTTATAAAAACCATATATGGTTTGGTTCTCAGTCCACTCGGGCAATAGTCCCCGTAGCGGATGAGGCATACTTGTGGTGCCAAATTGAGAACTTTGATGCCCCGGTGGCTGAAACCTGCGGGTCATCCAGCCAAGCGGACTCTACAACTATTAGATGGTTTGAGAGACACCTGCCGCGCCAATTCACAACGATCGTGGAGGATGTCAGTGGGTTCTGCAAGACTAAGAACATGGCCCTTCGAAACCCCGTATACCTTGACCTGGAATCTCTCCTTGCCCACGCGGAGTACAACGAAATCGACGTTCCCGTCCAGGCAGATATCGTCGAAAAGACTCTGAACCAGCGCTCTGGGAACGCAAAGATCGGATACGGTTCTTTGGGCGCAGGCGGTTCCAAGGGCACAGAGGTGGAATTCCAGTCGAGCTACGCCCTGAATCCGACGCAGAAAGCCACAGTCAGCAAAGTTATTGATGGATTGATCCGTGACAAGGTCGTTTCCCATGGCCATGACGGGCCGGCCTTGGTGAAAGACGAGCTCATAGAGCTAGACGGCCGAGCCCGCATGACCACAGTGAGCCTCGTCGGCAAAATGTTCTATCTCCTACTCCAATACATGAAGGACACAGACCAGGACATAACGGGCGTCGAATTCAGCGAGATTCAGCCCGACATCATCAAACTCATGCAGAAGATGTACCTTGGCAACGAACTCGTGCCCATCCCAATGCTTGTGGAGCTTGAACATACGGGACTAGCCCAGAGAGTCTTCATCAACCTGCAACCAAGCTTCTTCATCGATAGTGCCTCAGTAGACCGGATCGAAGGAGAACGGCGGGTGCTGGGAAATATTCGGAACCTCGTTGACGGGGGCGATGAGGGCTACTTGAGCTCGGAGGAGTGGCTTCTAGATGGGTGGGAGTACTTGATGAAGCGCATGATGATGACCAAAATTGGTGACCAAGTGAAAGAACTATCCAAAGCTCTGGACCTTAATCTCCCCGACGAGGACGTTCATGCCTGGATCAAAGGTCCAGCAATCGTCTTCGACGCCATTGCAATCTACTGAAACCATCGATATGAACCTGAGCAGCAACACGGCGCGGAGAAGCGCATCAAGAAGCAGTGCCAGCTCATCAGAGTTGAAGATGCCTGAGAAACTAAGAAGGCACTTCATGCTGTATCGGTCGAAGATCAGCATATTTATGAGAACTGTCGACTTTGGTGAACCGCTTCTGATTGACGTTTCAGAGGTCTTAGAACTCGTAAAGGACAGCGTAGAGTTACTCGATTCGCCCGAAGGCTTCGGGCCAGTCCGGCCGGGGGCAGACTCAGTATGGATCGAAGGAACTGTTTCTGGTGGGCTTTTTACTGAACGCGGGGTCACCAGGATTGGGGCGATGGTTCACCAGAGCCGCAGTCGCTCCGCTCTCACTCGCCCCAGCTACGTCCCAACCAGCAAACAGTATTTTATTGAGCCATACGTACGTGATAGCGACGGACTCTCGCGCTCAGCTGGACCGGAAGTCACGTTTAGAATCAGTGAGGACGGGCGCATTGAGTGGATCAAATTCCTGGTTTCCCAATCAGCGCTATCCCTAGGAGTAAGCCGAAATCCGTTCGCGGAACCATGTACTGAAGAAGATCCGATCCAGACCAACGGTCCCGAGGTCGAATTCTCAGTGACAGGTTCAGAATTCGAGCTATCTCGAGCCGTCGCGCTACGAGCACTTTTCTCGTTAGCTCTCGTCAACTGCAAAAATGTCTCCTTGCGGGAGCGCAAATACTCAGTTGCCCGCGGGGAAGGACCATTAGGTGGTTCATTCCACGAGCTTCTCATTGGAACGTCACAAACAAGCAGCAGCGGAAAGCCGGGGCTAGAAGCAGCCGCTAACCGGGCGCATTTGGCCCGCGGCCACTTCAAAACGTTTACTCCCGAATCGCCGCTCATGGGCCGCCATATTGGAACCTATTGGTGGGGCTGGCAAGTACGTGGTGATGCCGACATCGGCACCATAACCAAGACTTACAGTCTCTCTGGAAAGAAGGGCAATCTTTAATGTTTGCCGGGCAATGGACTCCCGCCCGAACAGGACAATCAGGCTGTCAGTTCTCTCAATTCCGTGTCTGTAGAGGGAGACTGAGGGAATGGGCACTGTGAAGGCCCCTCCTTTCGGATTTAGTCCACAATGTCTGACAGTGATGCGGTGTAGCACGCGACCCGACAATGAGGACGGCGTCCACTGGAGTTAGATTCCTCTAAAGGGGCCAACGTGCAGGAACCAGAGAGGCCCTATCTCGCTTGGTGACGGCTACGGACTATTGCCGGTTTCGAGAGCCCTGGAACGGGCTTGATTCGCGTGAAAAGAGTTCAATCCGATGGTAGGCATAGTGATGGAGATGGCATGAAGATTCCACGGCTTAAGTATTTGCACCACAGCATGGGACAGCGGAGTGAGACCCGGGCGAGATTTGAATGGGTCAATGGAAGGACAAGGTTCAACGTTGTCTTCATCGTGGACCCTAAGCCGTTCCTGAAGCACCTCCCGCCGTCGAAAAAAGCCATAAAGGATCCTATCGGACTCTTAATGTTTGGCGCGATTGGTTCGGGCTGGACTTTCGTCAAGTTGGTCTATCCCGGCTACTGGATTGAGACTTTCATGGGAGAGGATCTTGCGGGCCTCAAGGAAATTCTTCGCACTGGAAACCCGCACGGAACGCCACTGGATGTGAACGAATTCTTCCAAGACTTTGCTGACAAAGTCCCAACGTCGATGAACGATGAAAATCAGGTTCGTTGGCGGGACCTCCCTTGGAGGCCGGACGTTGACGAGGCCGACAAGGTCTATTTCCTTCGCTACGGTCCAAACCCAGAGGGTAACCATGTGAGTCCGCCCAATCTCTTGAAAACGGCACTTCGATGTGGCCAAATCGCCCACGATGCCTGTCAGAAGTTCAACCTGAGCTCGTACTGGACAGCCGACCCTGATAGAGAGAAGCCCATGGTCACTCCGAAGCAAACTTCACCCTAGACTCCACGCCGGCCTGGACTCAAAGGTTCACCGGCATAGGTACCTGCGTGGCCCGCAAACTGCAAGGGCTCCCCTCGATTCGGGGAGCCCTTTGGCGGTTAAATATCGAAGACTGCGAGTGGGGAAATCGCGTGAAAAGTCTTCGCTCATTTTCATTTCCTCAACAGATGTTTGGTGGCGACTAATCCGCCATACTGGCTGGTTTTCCTGCCCCCTGAATGTGTGCGGTGGCCTGGCGCAGTAGCTCTTCCGTCGGTCAGGCACGAATGGTTTTCGGTACCGGCACCGATGGCTGTCCTAGCCGGCCGCGGGCAAGAGGACTATCGTCCGGCTTATCGGGCGGTCCCGGCCCTTAATGTTGGCGTCACGAAGAGACAGGACACTAATGACTTCATCACGTTGCGCGTGCAGGTTCTGTTCTCGGTCCCGTATGGGAGCCCAACGGGCCCGTGCGATGCAGCAGGCATCCTGGATTCCGTCGCTATTCTGCGCCGTCGCGTAGCAAAGTGTGCCCGCAGCTGTAACAATCATTTGATGTGGCCTAACTTTCAGATCCGAGGTGACCTCCAACGTGACGGACATGCCTTTCAACCTGGCACCAGCTGGCCCAGTCTTCGATTGGTCACCGATCCAAGTCTCCCGCTCGATCAGCAGACGGAGCGGTATTTCGATTTTCTGCGCACTAGCGACAATGGGGTGACCGTCCTGGCCCGAGTTCACACCAGCCCGCCTACACACAGAGGCGACTATTACGTGATTGATCCCGATGAGAGGCCAACGAATCGCGATACAGCTGTTTACGAACAGACCGCGCAGGGGCTGTCTTGGCGTCCTGTGCTCAGCGCCAAGAACAATATCGCTGCTGCCTACAACTGGGCTAAAGCGGACGGTTTGGACCCGGATGACGCACGGGACCGTCAACTGGACGTGGAGGCTGCCATCGCACTTCAGGCCTGTTATGTCGCATACCTTATTGGACGGTTCTGTCTCGGACCTTCGTAGACACTATGTCTCTTACCCTCGTGGACAGTTGAGGGGTTTTGCTTGTGAGTTGTGAGTAAAACACAACCATCGATTAAAGTCCGTCATCTTGTTGCTACATGGCCTGAGGATGCTCCTCGCGGTGCCGTGAGTGCGTTTTGTAAACAACACAATGTCTCCCGGGCCTGGTTCTATCAGGTCCGGGCGGCAGCCCAATCCGTGGGTCCGGTCAAGGCGTTGGAGAAGAAACCTCCCATCGCTTTGCGGCATCCGAAAACCACGCCCGCTTCCATGGTCGATCTGCTGCTGGGAACTCGTGAGGAACTGGAGAATTCTGGCTTCGATGCCGGCCCGCTCTCGGTGACCGCTAAGCTGCGCCGGCAAGGCTTCCAGCCGCCGTCCAGAGCGACGGTGGCCCGGATCTTCACCCGCTCCGGCGTCGTGGTGGCAGAGCCGAAGAAGAAGCCCCGCAGCGCGTACATCCGCTTCACTTATCCGCAACCGAATGCGTGCTGGCAGATCGATGCCACCGAGTGGGTGCTGGCGGACGGGACGAAGGTCGCGATCTTCCAACTCATCGATGACCATTCACGACTGGCCCTGGCATCTTTGGCCGCTTCCGGAGAAACCAGTGAGGCCGCGATCAGGGTCGTCACCACCGCAATCGACCGACAT
>NZ_JBTNDH010000056.1:0-16929 GCF_054511095.1 Arthrobacter sp. TMN-49
GGTCAAGAATGCGTTGATGAAATGAGCAAACTGCTGAAATGGCCTAAAAACCTGCCGCCGTGGCCTGATTCTTAGCGCTGAAACGGCCTACTTTAACTTGACGAAACACAGGGAGTCTGGCGGACCGGAAGATAGTGGGTCCGGAGTGGGCATGCTGTCGCCGTTCGTCGGGCCGGTGATTCAAGACATGATTACCCCTGATCATGTAATTTTGATCAGTGCACGCATTCATGAATGCCGAACTTGCCAGCGACTCAAAAGGTATCTAGATGTCCTACGATTTTTCGGCTTACGCCGTCGCCCCACTGACCATCGATGAATTGGTCCGGCTGGTGCGCAGCACTGTTGGGCTCGCCGTTGAAGGCGAGCCCGTCAGCGATGCCGAGTCTTTGATGGTGCTGCGGGGAGTTCGGCGGGCCTACTGCTTCACTGTTGACGGTCCGTTTGAGGTGGAGCCTGGCGATGTGCCAGAGGAGGTGACAGAATCGGTTCCTGGAATTGCCGCTGTGTATCAGGTACTGGTGGAGGGCAGTTCCGAGTCGGCGGTTCCGCACGCCGCAAAGTTTGGCCGGAAGCTCGCCAAGGCTGTCAAGGGAGCCCTGTTCGATGAACAAACCGAGGAAATTTGGCCCAAACCGAAGTTGAATCGATTGTCCGTGCCGGCGGAGAGACGGAGTGTGGATATGGTTACGCTCAGTTTCTACATGCTCAATGAGGACAGGCCGGAGGATCTTCCGGGCAGCTATATCCGGACCGCTCGGGAGATATTTCCCGAAATGTTTCCGGCCAACTTCAACGATAGGAAATTCGTCAGCGCGTGTGTCAAGGCCGGTACCGACTGCGCGCTTGTGCAAGTGGGCTACCCATTAGTAGACGTTTTCTACAAGCGGTTGGACACGGATAAACAAGTCTCCTTTATGTCCCTGGACTTCGACAAGGCCGGGTTGGCTGTACCCGCGACACGCCAATCTTTGATGCGGTTCTTCGTCGAATTTGCCCAAGCGTCCCGCAGCTTTTATGCAAGTGCCGAGGTATGCCGCGGATCCATCTGGGAATCAGGCAAGTACTACGCAACCGGCAGCTCCGAACGATCCCCCGATCCCAGTGATCGCGGTAAATGGGCCGGCCTTCATTCCCATGCCCAATGGTGGACCTGGTTCTGTCCCTAGTACATCGAGATGGTGTCACCATATCTGACCGGTCGCCTCGAAAGTTTCGGTGACTCCTTGTTCCATGCATGGTCCGAGGAACCCCTGAACCGGGACGAAATTCCGGCTTTGCTGCCCGACGCTTCCCGACCCTGGCTGCCGACCGACTACACCTACGGCACCGACCAATTCGGGATTATCAATCGATACGCCGAGATTATCCCGCAGCGCTTTCAGTAAGGGCGGATGTTCCTTCTGACTCCGTGAACAGGCAGTCACGTGGGGCGCAGCTGATCGTCGAAGGCCACTATTGTGTGGCCACTGACAGTGAGTCCGGCAGGGTTCGGCAACGAGGACCCGGGCCCGGGATGACCTGAGGCATAGAAAACGTCAGGTTCGACTGTGGCCGTGAACCCCATCAGGTCAATGGTGGAGTCACTGACTTTGACCGCATGATCCCCGGTGGCGTCGTCTAAGCCATCGTGGGTGGCAAGTAGGATCTTCGAGGATTCAGGTTCCACACTGATGTCATGCACATGGCACAGTGCCGCGGCTTTCGGGCTCGGCTCAGCAGCTGGGGACCCGGCGTTGGTGCATCCCGCCAGGAGCAGCGGGAGTGCCAACAATGACACCACGGCGGATCGGCGGGCACGAAAAAGGGAGGTACGGGGTTGCAAAAGGGGACTCAAAAGAATCAGGGAAAGAAAGGATGGGGGGTGGTGGATCCAAGAATTTTCAGATCCACCACCGAAAAAATGTACTGAGCCGGGCCTACAGGGTGGCGAGCAGGTCTTTCATGACCTTGATCTCGGTTTCCTGGGAGGAAACAATGCTCTTGGCCAGGGCTACAGCATCAGCATTTTTCCCGTCGGTGACCTCTGTTTTGGCCATCTCCACGGCCCCTTCATGATGGGCGATCATCTGGGTCAGAAACAACTTGCTCGCAGCCGAACCCTCGACGGCCTTGAGCTTGTCCAAATCGGCCGAGGACATCATGCCGTTCATGGAGTGGCTGCCAGCCATGGCTGTCGGTTCGGACCACCCGGTCAGCCAGGTGGTCATCTTCTCGATTTCCGGATCCTGGGCGGCCTTGATATCCGTAGCCAGCATCATGATCGCGGGATCAAGGTCTGTCTTGGCGAGCATGATGTCACTCATCTCCACGGCCTGGACATGGTGGGGGATCATCATCTGGGCGAACATCGTGTCCGCTGCATTGTGTTCAGCGCCGGTGACCGACGGCTGCGTTGATGTGGCCGCGGCACCGTGGTCCATGCCGGGCATGGAGCCGCCGTCAGTCCCTGTGGAACAACCGACCAGTGCGATCATGGCGGCAACAATGGTGGCGGAAACAATCAGTGATTTTTTCATAACAAAACAGTCCTTCGCTCAATCTCTACGATTTTTTGGCAGTCGCACCCATTTGAGGGCGCGCGATGAGGACCCGTGAAAGTTGCACGGGTCGATTCATCGGTTCACGTTCTGCTGATCGAGAGTTTCTCAAGTGAGGGAGGATCGGGAATGCGGTCCGCGGCCTTGTTCCCGGGAGCGACGGCGAATCCTGTTCCGGGGGCACAGGTGGTGAGCGTTCCCGGCAGTGGAAGGTTGAGCACCGGGGAGCTGACGATGGGTGTGCAGTCTCCGTGCATTGCCATGGATGCGGCGCAGCCATCGGGGGAGCAGCCGCATTCGGGCACGGCGTTGACTTGCTCCAATGCGGCCGCACTGGGCGAGTGGCCAGATTCTGCGGCGTGGTGGACAGGGGTGCTTGAGTGCTTGGTCATGCCCTGTGCCATCATCGCAACACTCATGCCGGAGGGCTCCGCGGAGACTGCCGGAGCGCCATTGACCACATGCATTCCAAGGATGCCGCCGATAATGGCAAGCACGACGGCGAGCAACCCGGCCCAGCGCAGAAGGGCCCCCGCGGTGGGTGCGTTTAGGGCGAAGCGCATTGTGGGGTCCTTTCTGTTTATCGGGCCGGTGGTTCGAGTTGCTGTGTAGTGTACGTTCGCAATCTGGGTGATTGCTGCGAGTGGACTAGTGGACGTCGGCTGGGTTGAGCTTGAGCCGGCGGAGTAGTTGGGCGTTGAGGGCCACCACGATGGTGGACAGTGACATCAGTACAGCGCCGGCTGCGGGGGAGAACACGATTCCGGCGAAGGCCAGGACACCGGCGGCTAGGGGGACGGAGATGATGTTGTACCCCATGGCCCAGATGAGGTTTTGCCACATTTTGTGGTAGCTGGCGTGGGACAGGTCCACCATGGACAGCACGCCCCTAGGATCGTTGCCGGCGAGCACCACACCGGCGGATTCCATGGCGACATCGGTTCCGGCGCCGATGGCGATGCCAACCTCGGCCCGCGCTAGGGCAGGGGCGTCGTTGACGCCGTCGCCGACCATGGCCACTTTCAGCCCGCGTTGCTGAAGCTCGGCGACTTTCTGGTCTTCGTCCCGGGGCAGGACCTCGGCGAAAACCTCGTCGATGTGCAGCTCAACAGCTACGGCTGTGGCGACTTGGCGGGACTCCTCACGGACTTCATCCTCCAGCGCGACGGCACCAATGACGGATCCGTCCCGGATCACGTGCAAAATGGATGCGCCACGTTCCTCCCAGGACGCGGTCGTGTCCATGATGCCTGCGGGCTCTGATGCTCCGAGTTCTGCGAGCAGGGCTGGTCCACCCACCGCGGCCACAGCCGGATAGCCGGTTTGTTTGGCGGCGGCGATGATCGCCCTGGCGACCGGGTGTTCGCTATCCGATTCAACAGCGGCGGCAAGGGCCAACAGTTCTTCTGTTGTGACGCCGTCGGCCGCAACAACACCGGTGACGGAGGGTTCGCCCTTGGTGAGTGTTCCGGTCTTGTCGAAGAGGACGACGTCGATGGTGCGCATCCTCTCAAGCGCCATGCGGTTCTTGATCAACACACCGCCCCGGGCTGCACGTTCGGTGGAGATGACGATGACCAGGGGGATGGCCAGGCCTAGGGCGTGCGGGCAGGCAATCACCAGTACGGTTACGGTGCGGGTGACGGCGTCGGGGATGCTGCCCAACAGTGACCAGACAATGAAAGTGCTGACGCCGGCGCCCGCGGCAAAGTAAAACAGGAACGCTGCCGCGCGGTCTGCCAGCGCTTGGGCTCGGGAGGTGGATGACTGTGCTTCCGCCACGAGCCGCTGAATCCCAGCCAATGCGGTGTCGTTGCCGACTGCTGTGACTTTGACTCGCAGGGAGTTGTCGGTGGCGACGGTCCCCGCCACCACCGAGTCCCCGACCGTCCGGCGGACTGTTTTTGATTCTCCGGTGATCATGGATTCGTCTATCTCGGCGGACCCATCAGTGATGGTGCTGTCCGCGGGCATGCGGGCTCCCGAGCGGACCACGACCACGTCATCGGCTTTCAGCTCGGCGATGGTGATGGTCTCGGTGCCGCCGTCGACGACCCGTTCCGCTTCATCGGGCAGCAATGCGGCCAGTGCGTCCAGGGCACCGCGGGCTGATCCGAGGGCCCGCATTTCGATCCAGTGTCCCAGCAGCATGATGGCGACCAGCAAGGCCAGCTCCCACCAGAAATCCAGATCGAAGCCGCCGATGCCCAAACTGGTCACCCAAGAGGCGATAAAGGCCACGGTGATGGCCATGGAGATCAGCAGCATCATCCCTGGCTGCCTGGCCTTGATTTCCTGCCATCCGCCGCTGAGGAAGGGCTGTCCGCCATAGAAGAAAATGAAGGACCCCAGTAGAGGGACAATCCAGGTTGAACCCACAAACTGCGGCGGGGTGTATCCGAGCAGGTGTCCAACCATCGGGCTGAAGAACACGACCGGGATCGAGAGGATCAGGGTCAGCCAGAACCTGTTCTTGAACATGGCGGTGCTGTGCCCGGCGTGCTGACCTGCAGTGTGAACGGCATGGTCATCAGGGACCATGCCGCCGTGTCCCATGGATGCGTGGTCCATGCTGGGCGCCTGCGTCTTCGTCATTGTGTGGTGTTCGTGATTTTGCTTGTTGTCGTGCACTTCCATGGCTCTCCCGCATGGCTTGGAATGACGGTTGTCAACCTACTTCAGACGACTGTGTAGCCTGCAGAGACAACGGCAGCGCGTACCGTTTCCGGCGTTGCCGGACCGGCGACTGTCAGGGTTGAGGTGGACCCGGCTACCAGGGTGACGGTTACCGAATCTGCGCCGGCTACGGCGCGGACGGACTTCTCCACGGTCTGGACGCAATGACCACAGATCAACCCTTCCAGCTCATAAACGGCGCCTGGTGCATCGGCTGGCGCGCTGGAAATTGCCGGCGTGGAGCAGCACGCGCAGGAACTCTCCTGGGTGGGCGTCAGGTTGAGCGCTTCACGTTTCTTGGTTCCGCACATATCGGGTGTGTCCTTAGAAAGAAGATGAATTGTGCGTTGTGGGTTGAACGGCAGTGGCGGCCGGAAAGATCAACGGCGGCGACAAACTACTTCACTGACAACACTCCGAACATACCCCCTAGGGGTATCCTTGTCAAGGGATGGAAATTGTGATTCAGGCGTCATTGGCAGGGAAGCTCATCATTGAGCAGAAGGGTCGGCCCAGGAATGCCGGAAAAATCCGGCTCTCCTGACTCTTCCGTGCACGTGTGGGCGTTAAGGTGCGCGGATCACGCCCTCGGAATAGTCACAAGAGCCAGGAAAACTAGTGGTTAAGGCCAAAAAGGGGAGTGAAATTCGCGGAAGATTTTGACGAAGTGGGGGCGTTGGGTACTTTTGGCCCTAAACGGCTCTGACCCGCAGAACATAACCGCAGGTCAGAGCCACAAAAAGTGCCCCGGGCCGGACTCGCACGGGCGGCCACGAGGATATAGCCATCTGGACGATGACCGGTGCCGCTGGCCGCTAAAACTCGCGTGAAGCCCGGCTTCTTCGCCGTTTCTAGAGACTTTGGTATGTCGTGGGTTGCGGTAGTTTTTGGTTGAAAAAGGAAAGTAAAAGGGGAGTAACTCTTCCGTGCCCTACGATGTCATTCTTTTTGACTGCGAATCCATTGAAAACAGCTTCATCAGTGATCCTCTATTGCGCTTTGAAGACCACCGTCTGTCCACACCAGTACACTCCCGGGATCAGGGACAGGTGAAATCGGGCGACGCCCTGATAACTGTACGTCGTCAACGTTGGGACGGGACTTTCGTCCGGCCAGGAGCCGTGGCCACGGGACTACGACCTTGGCCCCTCGCCGCTATTTGTGCATGTTGGCTAGTCGTTGCCTTTAAAGCGACCGCTCCAGGGTTTGTCCGAGGGAGCAGGATATGCCAGATTGGCCAGCAGAAACGGCCGACGGCGGGGCTCACCCCGCGGTGGTCGGCGACATCCTGGTCGTTGAAGCCGGGACGCAGCACCAATTCCGCGCGGCAGGGAAGGCAAGCGGCGCATGGTGTGCATCCACGCATCGCCCCGTTTCCTACAGGAAAATCTGGAAACCTAGAACAAGTCTCGTTCTCTAGGCTGGAACGTTCCCAGCTGCCGTGCGCTGCGCCGTCGGACGTTCAGCCTGCAACAAGTGGTTGGGGAGCCTGTTCCCGGGTGCCCGGCCACGAATTTCGAGCAGATCCCGGGCGTGGGCGTTCAGGCGCTTGTCCTCTTCGGTTACGGGAATCCAGGCTGGAACCGGAACCGAGTTGCCAGCGTCGTCCCTTGTCACCATGACTGTCAGGCAGTAGGTTGTCAGTTTCATCTCGCGGCTTTTGGGATCTCCCGAACGGACATGGACGGCGATGTGCATGCCCTTCGTCCCTGTGTAAACCAGCCGTGCCTCGACTTCGACAACGTGGCCGATCAGCAACGGACGGTAGAAACGGACGCCACCGGAGAATACCGCCACGGTGTCATTCCCGCAGTACCTGGTTGCACACACATAGGCGGCATCGTCGATCCACTTCATGACAATCCCGCCGTGAACCTTCCCGCCCCAATTCACGTCCGTGGGTGCCGCAAGGAATCTCAGGACAACACGCTCGGCTGTTCCGGCATCGGTATATTCCTGGGCCTTCATGGCGTCAACGATTTCTTCCCGGACCTTGACCCGAGCCAGGGCATCCTTGCGCTGATGAATTTCTTGGTTCGTTGTCGGCTCAAACGGTGTCACCGCCATGGGCTTACCGTCCGCATCCACGGCGACGAAAATAACGATGCACTGACTGCGCATCGTGGGGATGCCGCCCCTCGGATCGCCCGAGGACACCACAGTGCGAATATGCATCGACGACCGTCCGGTGTAAACAACTGTCGCCTCAACTTCCACCATGTCGCCACTGTTGACGGGGTCCGCAAAGTGGATGTTACCCACATAGGCCGTCACACAATAGGCCTTGGCCCAGCCGACGGCGGCCGCGTAGGCTGCCTTATCCACCCACTCAAGCACGGTGCCGGCATCCACGGAGCCGCTGTGCCCGACGTCCATGGGGGCAGCAAGGAATCGAAGGGTCACGGAATTGGCGATGGTCTCACTCATTGCACGATTCTATTTCGCTCGAGGGCGGTCTTTTCGTTTGGAAGTCTCATCAAGGGACTTTTGCGTCACAATCGACGTCCTTCCGTCGGGCCAATGAGGCTCGATTTGAATGTTGACGCGCAGTTAGTCGTCTATTCATGACATCCGCCGGACCAGTTCAACTGGCCTTACTAAGTTGGCTATCATGGATAACATTTCACGCAGATCAATTCTTTCCGCCGGCCTTGGTGCCGGCCTCGTTGTCGCTGTGCCGGGTGCCGCCTTTGCCACTTCCGGGGCGGACAAGTCCGGCATTCGCAGCGATCCCTTCCTCCTAGGTATCGCTTCCGGCGAGCCGTGGCCGGATGGATTCGTGATCTGGACCCGACTGGCGTTGGATCCGTTGGCCGAAGATGGCCTGGGCGGCATGCCCTCCCGTAATGTCGCCGTGGCCTGGGAGGTCGCGGAAGACGCAAACATGCGCACCGTGGTTGCACGCGGAGTGGAGCATGCGCGAATCGAAACCGCTCACTCCGTCCATGTGGAGCTGCGCGGGCTGCGTCCGGGCCGCGAGTACTACTACCGCTTCCGCGCCGGCCGCCACGTCAGTCCCATTGGCCGCACCCTCACCAGTCCGGCCCGGCATGAAACGCCGTCGTCGTTGGCCATGGCATTCGCCAGCTGCTCGCAGTACGAGCACGGCTATTTCACGGCTTACTCGAGGCTGGCCCAGGACCACCCGGACCTAGTGCTGCACCTGGGCGACTACATGTACGAATACAAAAAGGGCGGTTACGTGATCGGCGGCGGCAACCCGCGCGACCATCAGGGGCCGGAGACTTCGACGCTGCAGGGGTACCGGCAACGTCACGCACAGTACAAGTCCGATGTCGATCTGCAGGCAGCGCACGCAATCGCACCGTGGTTGGTGGTCTGGGACGACCATGAAGTAGACAACAACTGGGCGGATGAGGTTCCCGAGAACAAGGATGCCAACCAGCTCAACGACACCACCGAGCGTTTCCGGCAGCGCCGGTCAGCGGCCTTCCAAGCGTACTACGAGAACATGCCGCTTCGACCCTCGTCCGTGCCGGCAGGGTTCGACATGAAGATCTACCGCACCATTCAGTGGGGCCAGTTGGCTAATTTCCACATGATGGATACCCGGCAGTACCGCGACGACCAGCTGGCCGGCGATGGCTGGCAGAAGAACGTGGCCGAGCGTTTGGCCGAGGATCGCACCATCACCGGTGACGAGCAGGAGAAGTGGCTGCTGGACGGCTTCAAGAACTCCACACAGCGCTGGGACATTCTGGGCCAGCAGGTGTTTTTCGCGGAGCGGGACAGGAACAAGGCTCTCGATGTTGACGACGTCTCCATGGACGGCTGGGACGGCTATGCCGCCTCCCGCCGCCGCATCACCCAAGGCTGGGTGGATGCGAACGTTCGCAACGCCGTCGTCCTCACTGGTGACGTGCACCGCAACTGGGCCAACGATCTCAAGGTGGATTACAAGGATCCGGCGTCACCTGTGGTTGGCTCGGAATTGGTGTGCACCTCCATTACCTCCACAGGCGATGGCTCGGGTGCCACCACTGATTCGACCATGGCGTGGAACCCGCACCTGAAGTTCTACAATGACAACCGCGGCTACGTGAACACCAAGATCACCAAGGACGCGCTCACCGCGGACTTCCGGACTCTTGACTACGTCACGACGCCGGGAGCTCCCGTCAGCACGAAGGCGTCCTTCGTCATCCAGGACGGAATTCGCGGGCTTCAAGCGAAGTAAAAGCCAGGCCCGAGGCCGGACACTCCAGCATTGAAAGTCCATCGGAGCCACGAGTCGGTCACGGTTCGAATGTGAACGTGTTGACGACTTCACCGGCTCCGGGTTTCTCGAGATCGGGGTTTCCATTTAGATGCCGTAGATGATGTTGCGCGTGAAATGGGTGCATGTCGCCGTTGGAGGGTCGCGGATCGGCGGTGGCGATGTGCCTGCTGTGACCGGCGCGTCTCAGTAACGGCGGGCGAGCCAAATCTTTGGCTTGGGTTGCTTGCGGGTGATCTGACCCCAAGGTCTCAATGGCAAGCGCGCCCTAGGTAAAGTGGGCCTCCGTCGTTGCGAGCCACTCATTCAGGTCGCTCCGGCTGATGCGCAGGTGTCGGCCAATCCGGTGGGCACGTGGCCCTAGGCGCTTGACGCGCCACTGGTAGAACGTCTGCTCGGGATCTGCAGTTCCCGGCAGATGTCCCGTGGGGTGAGCTATTCCTCCGCAAATTCTGCGGTGGAAGGGACGTGGCTAGTTTGCTCACTCATCAGATTCTCATCTTCAACGTGGACGTTCCCCATTCCAAGGTGAAAAAACACTGGAACTACATGACTGCCATTGCCATGTTGGAAGAACGACGGCGGAGACCTCACCCAATACTGGGGCCGGGAGGTGAAAATCGATTGTCTGCGAGGCGTTCAAAGTAGCCCATGATGACGTCGGATTGTCGACAGCATAGACTGCCAAGGCAAAGGCTTGGTTGTCTGCTGGACGCGCGCGTCGACCGGCCTCATCAGGCAAGATTGGACCGTGCTTGATGGGAAAAGTGGGCGTGGAATCTGAGTGAGATTCTGACGAATTGGGGGGAGTTGGGCACTTTTTGGCCCTAAAACGGCTCTGACCTGCAGAACATAACGGCAGGTCAGAGCCACATAAAGCGCCCCGGGCAGTGCCCCGGGCGGTGCCCTGGGCGGGAATCCAACCCACGATCAAGAGAAACTCAGGAGTCTTATGTCAACTGTTGCCATCCGACCCCAAGAACCGCCAATTTCCGGGGAAGCGAGGGACAATGGGGCCCCTTGATATGCCATGATCTGCGGTTGGTTTTCGTTCAAAAACGTGAGTAAAACGTGACGAGGCCTTGCAGCACAGGGCCGTGCCCTCTGTCTGATGGCCGTTTGCAGGTTCATCGACACGGTTGACGGCATGTCACTGGTTGTGAATGGCTGGCCGTCGTGCCTCAATAATTCATGTTGTTCAGGGTGTGGTTTCGGGGCCGCTCGACGTGCGTCCAAGATCGGCGGTAAAAATGCTCATTGGTGATTTTTTGGTGGGGGAGTGGAGCGCTATCGGTCATGATTTGATGACCGTTTGCTTCCGAATGGACCAGGTGGGGAGCCCAAATTGGGATCAAGTCTGCAAGCCGAATTGCGAACAGATAAAGGGTTGCCCACACGCTGAGTTGATGAGTATCACCTAGCAGGAATGCTATTCTTCGCGGGCTAAGGGCTGCCGCTACATCGGATATGCGAGCATGATTTCTCCCTCGTTGAACGATGAATTGACGCTCGAGTTGGGCAAGTTAGGGATGTCGCGCAGGTCAAAGGCCTCCCCGGGGCTGCGGATCCAGTCAGAGTTTCCTGTGCTTCAGTACCACAGCTTGCTTGGTACAAAGCCAGTAAAAGCGCCGTGCCCTGCCTGAATCGGAAGACGCTCTACGCTGTCTGCTACATAAACCGAATAGATAACACGGGCGTGCCGATCCCAGCCTGCAAAAAGACTAGATGTGAGGGACAGTTGCATCCCGACGTTATCCGTGGCAAGCCAAAGTCTGGCGTGTTCTCCTAATTGCTCCTGTACGAGAATCCAAGTTCGCTGCACTCCCGGGCTCAGCGAATACGTTTGTCCCTCCAGTAGAAGTCATTGTTGTCGATTGACGTATGTACGGTGAGGTTTCTTGTTGCAAGCTCGGTCAAGACTTGTGTGTGTGGATGATAGTTGCCGCTTCCGCCTACCAGATTGTTCGCTTCAATCGTCACCCATCGCACGTTCGGCAGGGCGTCCCACAGTTCTGCGCCCGAATCAAGCCGTGACCCATGGTGCGGCGCGGAAGTGACGCCGACTCGGTCGAGTCGGCTCTGCGTCAAGACCGTCCGCATTGCGTCGACGTGCTTGGACCGCAGGAGCCCGGCATCGCCCGTACCCAGCCAAGCCGGGGCGATCGGGATGGCACGAGGCGTCGCTGAAGGCGAGTTCCATCCGCCACGGAAGCGACACCATTCGTAGGGGGAGACCGGCCCTGAATAAACACATAGGGAGGAAAGGTTGGCGCCCGTGCGAGCGCTCGATGTTTTTGCTCCACGGTTGATCTGTTTATGGTGATCCTGTACGGCGGTGTGGAAGGCCGCGAGCAATGACGGATCGTTGACGAGTTTCATCAGATCGGGCAGTGAGCACTTTTCAGCTTGTTTCCCGAGAAGTGTCTTGACGCTGGCAGCAACAGTCTTGGCTCCGGCCAGCGTCGACTCGATGACGTACGGTTGGAGCTCCCAGAGTATCTCTCCCGCGGTTGTGGCGCTTGAGGTTGCCACGAGTCCATGCTGGCCGGGCAAGGTAGTCAGGGTGATGTCCTCGTCATCTGACGTGACTGGGTCGCTCGGAGGCAAAGGGATTGGCTCTCCATTTGGCGGGATTGGAGTTACTTCTGCTCCATCAAACAGTTCGGTGAGTTGACCGACTGGGTCGTAGACGAGGGCGGCGTACGCCTGTAGTTCATCACCTTCCAAGTTGGAGGTCGCGATCGCGTAGAGTGCCTCGATTTTGCCCAGCATCGGCACCCACACCCGATCAACTTGGATGTTTTTCTTGTCAAGTTCTTCAGCGAGAAATTCGAGCCCGTTGACGTGATCGTTGTCGAAATGAGAGATGACAAGTAGGTCAATCGTCGATCCAACGGTGACGTCATTAAGCATCCGACTGACAGCAGACTTGAGAGCTGGTCGGGTCTGGTCTTTCCGCCCCGATCCGCAGTCGTAGATAACTTGCACCAGAGAGCCATCGCCGAGAGTCGTGGTTGGCAGACGTACGTGTCGTTGGAAGAGGAGCGACTGCGAGTGGAAACCACCGTGTCCCACACCCCACTGGTTCACTATAAATTCGTACGAACCCTGCCACATGATGTCCCCCAATTGGTTGCTTTCTCCTGACACACTACAGGCCGGTTGCGCGGCGGTCTGTGCCACTGTAGGACCTTCTGAAATGAGTCTTTAAGAGGGCCGGCCCTAGTCATAGGGTTTCGATGCAATGTGAAATGAAGTTTTTAGGGTCCGCTGCACCTTCACCGGGCAGAGTTTTTGCCGGCGGGTCCTATCAGGATCGTAGGGTCCGCCATAACGGCAATTTGGAAGCTTGTGCCGGGTGACGCCGTGGTGTCCAGTGGTTGACCGGCTGAGGGGCGACGTGGGCCGCCCTCGTTGAGTAAACGATACTGCCTGCATGTTTCTACCAGCCGCGACGTCGGTCCTGCTTTTCCCTCACACGTGCGGCCTCAAGTTCTCTCCCTAGTATTTCAGATGCTAGGACACAGACTTCATCGAGCTCGGGCAGTTGCTTGCGCAGCTTTGCGAAGAACTCGAAATCACTGAGAATCGCATTCGACTCGTCCCCGGTCCCGCTGCGATTTCTCAAGGCTTCAGCGACGATGCGATGCGGAGCAACTTGTGCAGCCATGAGGGCCGGCGCGAGAGCCACGACGGTATGATCGCGATAGCCCGACATCGATCTGAGAAGAACCTCTCCATCCACAGCGCACTCCGCCAGCAAATCCATGGCAAGCTTCGTGTCGGTACCAAGCACGGCTCCTGCGTAACCACTGTGGATCAACGTCTCGGCATCAAGGGTCGTGACGATCCGCCGTTTTTGATCCTGCGGAAGGTTCCTCAACACATCAGGGAATGACTTCACCATTCGGCGGGCACGCGAGGAGAACCCAGTTGTTTTCGCGTTTGCGATGAACCAGTCCGCGCAGAGCTCGGGATCAGTGGTCAAGGCGTGCTTGAGTATCTCGCCGAGGCGCCATCTTGAGTGTTGGGGCAGCTCGTCGGGAGCTGCCCCGACCAGTGCCGTCCGCCAAGCGGGCCTGAGTTCCTCGGGCAATGCCGGTCCACGACCTCGTACTCCCTCTCCAAAGGTGACGGCAGCTAGGGCACGTACTGATGCGTGTGTGTGTATGAGCAGTTCACGCAGGATTGGGGTCACCGACTCATGGATCCACAAGTCGCCGATTAGCGGGACATCATCGTCGGTTAGACCGTCGATTACAGTGAGCGCCAGGTCATCCAGTTCGCAGTCTTCGTGCGTGATTGCGCGAAGAACCTCGGGTCGTAGCTCGGGGACCTCGATTGCCGACATAACCAGATCATCGATATCGGCACCATCTGCGCGGGCCTTGGTGATCAAGGGCGCAACGAGGGAGCCGGCGATTGCCCTAATAGAGGCTTCCAGCCATGCGCCAGGGTTGGTCACATGCTTGGCGAGCGTGCCCGTGAACAGAGCACCTTCATGGTTGCCATCGAGAATTGATGCCTCGGCCACAAGCCTTCCGTATTCAGCGACGCCTTCCGCAGCCGTTAGCTTGTCCAGCTCGCGGGCCAGGGACGTCCACTGCTCTCGACGGTCGGCCATCCAAACGTCGATGTCGTCGTCGGGTTCTTGCGCTCCCACGAAGAGGTCCAGATGATCGTCGTCGACCGGGAGCTCGGCCAGCGTTGTAGGCCCGCCGTTCCACATGGAGACGAGGGCTAGTCGATTGTTTACCCGAATAGGCACCCCTGTGAAGCGTTTTGCCAGCACTGTCAGGGTGCTGAGCACCAGCTCAGCTCCGATCGCGCCGACAACATTGTGCTCGGTCGAGGCCTCGCCAGGATGGTTGGTGATACCTACAGCCATCGCGGACCACGAATCAAAGATCTCGCAGAATTCTGCCACTGCGCGATGGGTGATGCTTGAAGCTGCATGTCCCCGGACTCTGGAATCGATCGTGTTCCAGTGTGCGAGCAATGATCCAATGGCCTCCGGCGTCATCACGCCCTGAGACATGGTGATGCTGAGGTGGCTACCTGGATCACTCCAGTTACCCTCAACACGGGGGTCGAAGACATAATGAGTGACCTCTGCGAGAACCTGCCACCGGGCCGCGCTGGGATTTTCGTCGAACCACTCTAGCGTGTAGTTCAAGATGCGGTCGCGCAAGGTATCAACGGGCCCTAGATCAGGGTCTAAGTAATGTGCCATGTCCTGGATAACCCGCATCGGGTGGTCGGGGTGCTGGTGTCGAGGCCGCTCGTCGCTGACTGCGAGGTCGAGCAGCCCGTGAGTGGCCTCGCGAGAGCATGAACGGCGGAAAGCGGTGCGGAGTATTTTTTCTGCGGCGGTACCGTAGGGGTCGTAAATGACATCGCCGAATAAGGCCTGAGGCTCACGAGGCGAGTCAAGGACGGCGCGGGCGAGGACGGCAGCGCGGTCAGCCGAAGTCTCGTCGATGCCACTGTAGACCTCGACCAAGGCAAGTGGGATCTCGTCGATCTCCTTTGTCGATATGTTGTCGAACCACAAATTCGCCAGCGCCCGAACGCCAGTTTCTGGTACGTCGTTGGCGAGGTTGAGGACTGTGCGGTTCAATCGTTCGTCATCGGGGAACTTAGCGGCGAACGAGGACCAACTCCTTCGCCTTCTCACACCGAAGAAGGTGGACGCGACGATCAGTGAGCGGAGTGGAGCCAGCACAGACCACTTTTCGCTCGTCCGCTCCACGAGACCGCCCTGAGCGGTGACCTCAAGCCAGGCGATCAAGTCGGCGTACGGGACACCAGCATGGCTTGCAATAATCTCGATGTCCTCAAGTGAGGCTGCGCCAAGCGCGGCGATGCAGGCCAACGCGTCATTGAGTACGGCGCTGCCTGCAATAGAGGTAGCGAGGCCGGCCACTTGGTCAAGAAGCGATTGACCAGTTGCGAGATCGTCGCCTGCACCGTTGACGACCAAACGAGAAAGGATGGCCGCCCAGCCCGGTCGTCCATCGGACTGCTCGAGTACCAGTGACCGGGCGTGGACGCCGTGGACTCCGAGCGCTTGGATCATCTGATCGAGTGCGGCTCGCGCTAGGCGGTCCACCTCGACCCGCGTCGGCTTGTTGAGCAGAGCCTCTACTGGAGCCTCGGTTCCTGGCCACGTCGCGGCGACTATGGTGAAGCTGAACTGTTCCCTGCTACGAATGCTTACCAGCTGCTCAAGGAGCTCCTGATGAAGGTGGGCATCGTCTAGCACTAGGGTCGTGGGATCTATGGCGAACAGGTCGTCGGCAAGATGGTCGCGGGCAAGGCGGTCGATGAAGTGGACACTACCTTCGAGCTCCGCTAGCAGACGGCTCTTGCCAACACCTGGAACGCCTACTAACGAGACATCGGTCGTCCGCGTTACCGCGGCGCGCAGGTTTTCCAGCTCCTCGTCGCGCCCGAACAGCTCGGTGAACGTCGACGAGGGCTCGGGAGCCTTCGTCGTCAGCGCTTCAAGACGACCCTGGACTCCAGTCAGCTCAACGCGGAGATCCGGGTTGCGGCGCAGGGAGTCAACGAGCCACTGCCTTGCATATATGCGCGGCACCGGGAGGTTATTGGTTCTACAGTAGGCCTCGATGTTGCGGCGTTTGATGTCCGAAAGATTCTTAGACGTAATCATCACAAGCAGGTCCAGCCGAAACGTCTCACCCGCATCCCAGAATTTTTTCCATGTTCTATGGCTGCTCTTGAGATTATCGAGGGCGTCGCCTGTCGTCACCAAAATCCGCCCGCGAGAGTCGGGGTCGTTAGCAATGGGAGCGATGATGTCGCCGTCGCGACCTCCATCACTGCCGCCTTCAATTCCAACCACGTTCTCGTAGTGGTTCGCCATCAGGGCCACGGCACACCGCTCAAACACGTCAGCGTCAATACCTGCGTCGAGCTTGACCGTGATGCGTTCATTCAGATTCATAGACTAAGTCTGCCAGTAACGCCCCGATCGTGGCCCGCGCTAAGGATCCGCGTGCAAGGCAAGCTGAGAGTCTTGTCGGCCGCAGGGTAAATGCGTTGGAATGGACCTGCCGTCGTCCATGGATGGGTTGGTGGTTCACGGCAGTACTGCCGACTGACGAGAGTAGGAAGATTGAGTCTTCCGGGCCGGGCTGCCGGCAGGCTCGAGGGACGTTTTTGACCAACGGACGGTACTCTGTGCCGGGAGTACGCCGCTCGGAGGGCCAATTTTCGACAGTCACAGTTGCGGAGCGTGGCTTCGTGGAAAAACCGCGGATTTCCGCCAGTTTCCCTCCCGCTGATTGAAAAACGTGACGTCAAATGGAGTCGGAATAGACCCCTAAAATGCCAAAAACGGAGGCTGTTGCTTTTCGGTTTGACGGCTTGCCTTGTGTGAATGTGGTCGGCGGCAGCGGGCTGTCGTTTGCGGGTTCGGCGTTGTAGGCCCGTGTTGAAGGGCCGTATCAG
>NZ_JBTNDH010000057.1:0-16775 GCF_054511095.1 Arthrobacter sp. TMN-49
GCTTGAGACGACCACAGCAACACCAGCAGTACCTGGCCGTCAAGCAGTAGGAGACGGACACAGCAGGACCCGGAGGGCGTGGTCGTCGGACAGCTTGAGACGACCACAGCAACACCAGCAGTACCTGGCCGTCAAGCAGTAGGAGACGGACACAGCAGGACCCGGAGGGCGTGGTCGTCGGACAGCTTGAGACGACCACAGCAGTAGCAGTAATGGCAGTATGAGCAGTATCCGCAATAGCAATACCAGCAATATGTGGTCGTCGGACAGCTTGAGACGACCATGGCAACACCAGCAGTACGTGGTCGTCGACAGCTTGAGACGATCACAGCAACGCACCCTATGGGGCGGGCAAGGCAAGTGCATTTATATGCATCCCTTGCCCGCCCCGCACCTTTTTTAACTACGGATTGCGGCGACGCTTCTTTGATCGAAACCGGTCACCCTCGCCTTGCAAATCTTCCTTGAACCTGAGACTGAGGCTAGGGAATACCCAAAACGCCTCACCCTGGATCTAACCGAAGACCAACACCGAAAGTTCAAGATCTACGCGGCAACCCATGAACTGACCATGAATGAGATCCTGCGAACTTTCATTGACGGCCGTCCATAGACGACCGTCTCAGTTCCTTGACTGCATCCCTTTCAGAAAGCACTTTGGAGTGGAATGATGAGGAGCATGCAGCGCTACGAAGACCCTTTTGAACTGGGCTTCACGGCATGGAGCACCAAAGTGTTGTCCCCCGCCGGGGTTTTGGCCAAGGGCACCAAAATGTTGTGCAACAGGGTGGCGGTTCCGACTATATCGGCGTCAATGAGGACGGATTCAAGCCCCCTGGAACTCTTATCTGACCGATGGCCACCCTGCACAACACTTATTATGCCCAGGACCCTTATCAGGCGTCGATGTGTTCTTGGTATTTAGTGTGGGCGTCCCATTTCCAAGGAAGTGGGACACTTCCCCGGCGGGACTCCCCTGCTCAAGAAACATGCCGGGTGTGACTGTTAGCTTCATCTGGCGGTTTTTTGCAGCTTGATATGGCGGTTTTGAGTTATGCGAGCTGTGCCGCCGTGCGGGTCCGGGTTAGTGGTCGGCTCCGAGTTTTCCTGCCATGCGTTCGCGCATTTTGAGGCTGGCTGTGTTTAGCCCCTCGATTTCGACGGTCTTGCCGTATTTGGCGTATTTGGCGGTGATGGCATCCAGCGCGGCGATGGTCGAGGCGTCCCACAGGTGGGAGTTGTACAGGTCGATGACGATCCGCTCGGGGTCTTCGGCGTACTCGAATTGGGTGTAAAGCTCGTTGGATGAGGCGAAGAACAGCTCGCCGTTGACCTCGTACTTGGCAATTGTCTCACCGAAGTGTTCCTCGATACGCCGCTCCACGGTAACGAGGTGAGCGACGCGGTTGGCGAACAGGACCATGGCTGTGAGGACTCCGATCCCGACACCGATAGCTAGGTTGTGGGTCCAGACGGTGAAAATCACCGTGGCCAGCATGACGGTCGCCTCACTCTTGGGCATCATGCGCAAAGTTGCTGGTTTGATGCTGTGCCAGTCAAAGGTGGCCACGGAGACAAAGATCATCACGGACACCAGCGCGGCCATGGGTATCAGCTCCACAATATCCCCCAATGCAACAACCAGGACCAACAGGAAAAACCCTGCCAGGAACGTGGAGATGCGGGTACGTGCACCGGAAGCCTTGACGTTAATCATCGTCTGACCGATCATGGCGCAACCACCCATGCCACCGAAGAAGCCAGTGATGATGTTCGCGGCCCCTTGCCCCCAGCTCTCACGGGTTTTATGGGAATGAGTGTCAGTGACGTCATCGACGAGTTTGGCTGTCATCAACGATTCCAGTAACCCGACAAAAGCCATGGCCAGCGCGTAAGGAAAGAGGACCTGCAAGGTTTCAAAGTTCAGCGGAACGTTAGGCACAAACAGTGACGGCAGGCTCTCGGGCATCTCTCCCTTATCCCCCACCGTGGGTACGGCCAGCGATGCCAAGACTGCGATCAGAGTTAGGACCACAATGGCCACCAAGGGCGCTGGAATGGCCGTTGTAATTTTGGGCAGGCCAAAGACAATCAACAGGCCAAGGGCTGTGAGTGGATATACCAGCCATGTAACCCCTAGCAGTTCGGGAACTTGGGACATGAAGATCAGGATGGCCAGGGCGTTGACGAAGCCGACCATGACCTGGCGGGGAATGAAACGCATCAACTTAGCCACACCCAACAGAGCCAGCATGATTTGGAAGACTCCAGCCAGGATGACGGCGGCAACAAAGTAGTCCACCCCGTGGCTTTTAACCAAGGGAGCGATGACCAGGGCAATAGCGCCGGTCGCCGCAGAAATCATCGCGGGACGACCACCCAGGAAAGCAATGGATACAGCCATCGTGAAAGAGGCAAAAAGCCCGATACGCGGATCAACGCCAGCGATGATGGAAAAAGCAATCGCCTCAGGAATCAGGGCCAGTGCCACCACCAACCCAGCAAGGACCTCGGTCTTGAGCAGGCGAGGAGATTTCAGGGTGCGAAGAACGGACTGCCGTTCCTCCGGGGTCAGAACCTCGTGTTCTGCCGTTGTTTTCGTGGCCATTAATGGCTCCGTTCACAAAGAGAAGGAGAGCGCGCACGCGCTCAGTTACATAGAATCGTGGGGGTCGGCGCGTCCCTGCGCTAAGCAATGAACTACCTCGGCTAGGAATGGCCGAGCAATACACCGAACAACTTCAACTCTAACCTAACGTAAGGGTAGAGTTGGAAGTTGAGGGATGAAGGAGAATTTTATGACTGACACACCGGCAGCTGACACCGAGCAGACCATGCACATCGGTGATTTGGCTGACGCCACAGGACTCTCCCAACGCACGATCCGCCACTACGACGAAGTGGGACTTCTTCCCGCAACAACCCGCAGTGACGGGGGCTTTCGGATCTACACTGAGTCAGATTTGCAACGCATGCTGGTCATCCGGTCGATGAAACCACTGGGTTTCACACTCGAAGAAATGGGCGAACTCCTGGATACCGTAGACGCCCTGACCATCGACTCAGAAAACAACGACGCCAGGGAACTTCTTGCCCAATATGTCCAGCGCGCGCACGAGAAGCGCGACAAACTGGCTCTCAATCTCAAACGCGCCGACGCCTTCATCCAAGATCTCAACAACAAATAGCCCACCTTACTGCCCTAGTGGACCATGCTTCCTTGCACGAATCGTCCACACCAACTCAAACCCGGATTTGCCATGATGGACGGCTTCCTGGGTCTCCCCAGTCCGTGACGAATGGCTATCTTGGCACTGACAGAGCCAATGTAAGTCAGATGATGGCCGGGGATTTCTATAGTTTGCTTCTGATCTTTCATGCACGTTTTCGGCGCCGAGCCTATGCTTAAGTTGTTGCTTGTCCATTCCGTCAAAGGCGGACTCGAATGTCCCGCATCGTTTCGACCGGCTTGGCCAAAGTCGGCCTCTTGCTCAGCTACAAGGTCGCCCGCGCTACAGGCAACCAGCAAGCGGGCGGCGCCATCTTGGCAGCCTGCGGACTGGCCGCCTTCACCGCCTGGAAGAACGACGCCGGTACGGCCCGGGCAGTCGCCCTCACCGGCACATATATCGCAGCCTTCGGCGCGTCCCACCCCCTGGCTAAGAAGATCGGGGCGTGGCCGGCAGTATTCACTGTCACCGGGGTCATGGCGATAATCTCCATGGTCTTTGGCAGGCACCACAAGGAGTCCTAAGTTTTATAGTCGCTCCCCACCCGTTCCACTTCCAAGGAACTGGGACACTCCACCAGTGAGGCTGCGTCGGTCGTGAAACACGGTCATTTTCAGGAAGAGAGTGCACCAATTTCCTGCTGGAATAGACTCGAATCCAGCCGGAAATAGAGACTCTCGTGGACAGGCCCGGGCGCTCGAACATCGGACGGAAGAATGAAGGACTAAAGCATGGATGCAGCTCCCAAATTTGTCAGGTACCAGGCAACCCAATTGGATAAGCGTGGGATCTACGACGGGATATTCGGCTTGGCCAACAGACTGGCAAGAAACGGCCAGCTCAACGCTGAGGACTACCAATGGTTGCGGGACGCGAATGCCTGGTACGACGCCGCCTATGCCGACCCCAACCTGATAGACCCCACCGTCTACGACAGAACTCATAATCCGCACGCCCAAGCATGGTTCAAAACCAGCGCAACGCACCTTCTGGCCAGGGTTCCCGGTTACCTGAATCTGCTGGACCGCTACGGGACGCCATGGGAAGAACTCCGTTCGTCAGCCCCGGGGCATGTCCTCTACGAAGACGACGTTCAGGTTGTTGTGGACCCGCACCGCTGACCCGCCCTAACCAGGGATGGCCGGAGGACGCCAAAGCCGCCAACGAGTCCTAGCACCAGGCACAGGGGCTAACGCGGACGCTCGCCTAGCCGAACTGGCCCGCACTTTGAAGGTGCAGGGCTACACGCTCAAGGACACGGCCAAGGTGATGCACTGCGGAAGTAACCGTGTCCCAGTTCCAAGGAACTGGGACACTCCCCCGGCGGGACTCCCCCACCAAAGAAACTTGCCGGTATTCTGCGTAACCTGGCCGTCCCAGAAGTTATGTCACAAGTGGCTGTCGTTGCCTGCGTGCAGGGCTAGATTTCGGTACGGTGCAGTCATGGATATTGGATACGCGCGATATGTGGGCGTGAGACACGTCCGCTAGGCACTCTGTCTCATGCGCAACGCCACCTTTAGGTGCCTATCTATCTGAGGCTGTTTTGCCCTGGAATCTTTCAAATCGGCTCGTCCCCAGAGGCTGAGCTACATATTTGAGCGCCCTCTGGGCGCTGGTCCATATGCCAACGGTGACCGGCACAGCATGTGCGGGCGCATCACCAGGTCGGACTCCATTCCCAGTACGAGAATGACTCTTTCACACGCCCGGAGCCGTGAATTGTGGCTGGCACAAGCCGCTGAGCACCTGTCCGATGAATTGGCGCGGGGGAACATTAAAAGCCTGGCGGGGCGATACCCTGTCACCATGACTGATTACAGTGCCCTGCCCGTGTGTGAATTTGCTTTTCCCGGTCCTCTCCGGGACCAACTGGTTGCCGCCGTTCTGGACGGATCCAAGACCTCCACGACGGCCTTGCTCATTGGGTACGAGATTGATCAGGAAGATCTGCCCGTGGCCGGTTTGCAGGAAGTGGTCATTGACTCCGTCGGAACGCCAGTGGCCGTAATTGAGATGACGGAAGTACGCCATGCCCGGTTGGCCGAGGTAGGTCTGCAGCATGCCATCGACGAGGGCGAGGGCTTCACTACCGTCGACCAGTGGCGCGCGGGCCACGAGGAGTTCTGGCATTCGCAGGACCTGCGAGATGAAATGAACGACCCCCACTTCACGGTCAATGACGACACAGTGCTGGTGCTCCAGCGATTCAGACTCGTTGCGCGCTTGCCCTCGTGACCCAACCTTTAGCGGGCGACTGAGGGGTACCCAAGGAGGTCTGGGGTGAGTTCTTGGATAGTGTCAGTTCCGATTGCTGCCATGGTGGCGCGCAGCTCGGTTGTGAGGCGTCTGAGCGCGTGGGCCGCGCCGTCTTCGCCCCCGGTTGCCAGTCCCCACAGCACTGGCCGGCCCACGAAGACTGCGCGTGCGCCCATGGCCAGAGCGGCGGCGACGTGGTCCCCTGAACGTATGCCACTGTCTACGTAGACCTCGCAATCGTCACCAACAGCTTGGACGATTTCGGGAAGCGCCATGATCGACGTGATCGACCTGCCGACGCGGCGACCTCCATGGGTGGAGACCAGAATGCCGGCGGCTCCCGCGTCCACGGCCCTGCGGGCGTCGTCACCGCGCAGGATGCCCTTGACGACCACTTCGAGCCCGGTCCGTTCCCGTAGTTCGCGGATGATGTCCAATGAAAGGTTCTCCGCGCCCTCCGTGGCGCCCTCACTAACGCTGGCGAGGTCCTCGTCCAATAGGTTGGCCAACCGCTCTTTCCGCGGCGATTCGGGCCATAGTTGAGGGTCGATGGTTAGTTTGCTCGGGGCCAGTCGGGTTGTGTCGACGGTGAGGATCAGGGCTTTGGCGCCAGCAGCCGTAGCCCGGTCGGCCAACGCATTGGATAGGCCCTAGTCTTTCATAGCGTAGACCTGGAACCACCATGGCACGCCTTCGGCTGCGATCTGCTCGAATGGTACGGCCGTATTCGTCGATACTCCCAGAAGTGATCCGTTGCGACGTACTGCTCGTGCTGTTGCGATCTCGGCAAGGGGTGTTGCCGCGTTTTGGTGGGCCATCGGCGCGGCGAGAATTGGTGTTTCGAGCGGCACTCCCAGCACGGACGTGCGGGTCAGGCCCGTTGAGGTGTTGGTGAATGCCCGCGGTCGGAAGCGGACTGCATCCCACTGGAGTGCCGCGTCCCGGATGGATTCACCGCCGTCGGCCGTGCCGGAGAAGTATCCGTACACGTAGTCCGGGAGTTCCGCCTTTGCCGCACGTTCAAAGTCATCCAACCACGCCGCCATAATCTCCATCTGCATACTGCCTCACTCTTTCCAATCGTCCTCTTACGCATACTGCCATTGTTAGTTCAGAATGGCGGTCACATCACGGTTGGGAATGGCGGTATTCGCAGCCTCGAATGGGGAACGAGAAAGAGTATTCTTTGCTTTTGGGAGAGCCTCGCCGTCCCGAAAGGGGTGTCCCGTATAGACATTGGCAAAGTGTCCCGCAAGCCGGTCGTGTAACGGACGCTCGAATCAGAAGCAGGTCGAGTCTCGGCTACACGTGTGGCCGCCCTGTTTGGGAAAAGTTCTGCGTGAGGCAGGAATATCTATGACTTCAAGAGCCCCCAGACTGGGGCACGGAGTCTTTGCGATGGCAAGAACCATGTGACAAGAAGGCTTACCGAATACTCTGCACGTTGTCGCCCTTGGTGTGCTGGGACCGCAGAAGGAGAATCTCCTCGTGCTGTGCTGCCAGCCTTGATAGTGCAGCGGATTTGAAGTTCTCCATTTCATGGAGGGTTTGACCTGATCAAGACCGTTCTCGGCAAGCAAGATGTTAAAAGGTGGTCATCTTGCCATCACGAGCGTGATTTCTGTATGACTTGGTCGACTACTCGGTGTCGCCCCATTTGGGATCTCTTGTCACCAACATGACGACCGAGGACAGTTAGTCCGCCCTAGGACTCGACGACAGCACCAATGCCTGCCCTGCCCGAAGTGCCTGCGAGCGTGTCCCAACCACCGTCACAGGTCTAATCTTGATCCATGACTTCCTCAAGCCAGAGCTGGCCCTCGACCAGCGAAATATTCGGGCTGATCGTGGAGCAGGAACAGGCACCCAGCACTCCAGTGACCCTGGCGCCCGACCTCACCATTGCCCCACCTCATGGGGTGCTGTCACTCAGCCCCGAAGCTGCAGAGCGCTTCCATCGGACGGCGCCTACCGACACCAACCGCAAGGTCGCCATTCGCCTGTGGGTCATCGGGACAGGCATTTGCGAGATCTGCGAAACACCCATAGACATTCTGCTCCGCCACCCGCACCCTGCCAGCGCTCAAGTGGACCATGTCCTTCCGAAGTCCCATGGCGGTGGAGATCATTGGGGTAACCTGCGGGCCAGCCATCGCCAATGCAATATGGAGCGCAATGACGCCTTCGGCGAGCTCGAGTCGGCCAAGGCCCAACAGCTTCTGGTGGCGGCGATCTACAGGCATGAACACCCAGCTGATTTCCTTCCCCGTCAGATCGAACACGAACTCAGAATACTAGCGATGCTAGAAGCGTTCGTCGCCGAAACACGATCGGCTCAGCGACCGAAGACCAAGGGGTCGCCCGCTGTCCCGGTAGAGGTCCCCTGCGTGGCCTATTTCAGACCCGGACCAGCGGTGGCGTTGAGACATATGCTTGAACCATGGATGAGATCATGCGAGTGCGACGGCACGTCGACTTCACATCAACGGAACTTGAGGGGCTCAAGGCCCTATTCGATAGTGAATATCGAGAAGGATTCGGCCCGTGGAATCCGGATGCACCGTACGGCTATTCGCCCGCCGACACTCACGTCCTGGCGTTTCATGGCCAGGCGTTGACTGCACATGTGGGCTTTCAACGTCGCCTGATCGCCGTCGGCAACTCTGAAGCCGTGGTGGCCGGTACGGGAGGTGTCTTGGTCGATCAGCGCTCACGCGGGACCGGCCTTGGCCGTCGAGCAATGCGACACGCTCAAGAGGTCATGCGTGATGACAACGGGATCGACTTTGGATTTCTCGGATGCCGCAGCGAAGTCGTACCGTTTTATGAGTCAGCGGGGTGGGTCCGGGTCCGCGCCACGGAACGCTGCTTATCCCGTGTGGATCAAACATCCATCGTCGAGTCACAGGGAGGACCGATCCTGATCTGCTCGGCCAAACGTGATGTGAATGAGTGGCCGACAGGTAACATCGATCTTCGCGGCACGCCCTGGTAACTGGGCCGTCTCGTAGAGCGTTCCGCATACGGCTGTTCCCGCGCCGTGCTGTCGTCTATGGAAACTGACACCTCTGAAGCCATATGATCGCGACATGACTAATCCACTTCCACCATCCGCGCAGCCCCTGTCAGAGGTCGAGCGGGAACTCGTTGACCTGGCGAGAGAGACTATCGACGCAACCACCGACGCCGGTCCCGGTGAAGATGGTATTCACACCATGGGTGCTGCCGTGCGGGCCTCCGACGGGCGGATGTTCGCGGGGGTGAATCTCTACCACTTCACAGGCGGACCGTGCGCAGAATTGGTCGCGCTCGGGGCTGCGCGCGCAGCGGGGGCGACAGAACTGACTCATATTGTGGCAGTGGGGAACCACAGCCGTGGCGTGAAGAATCCGTGCGGCCGTGACCGGCAAATCCTTGCAGACCACTACCCTCAGATACGTGTCGTTATGACGTCAACAGCAGGCTCAGTGAGCATTCTCGCTAGCGATCTGCTGCCACTTGGCTACGATTACAACGCCGAACAGCTCTAACCCAGAATCCCTGCCCCGCAGGAGGTTCCCGATGCGGGGCCCTAAATGCACTGCCGATCAAGGATCTGCGCGTCCCCGTGGCCGTAGTCGTGGTTCATGCTCCATAGAATGAAGGCATAATCTTCTCCGTGGTACTTCTCCTAGCCTGCTACGTTCTGTTGATCAATGTCATCGTCCGGTGCGCTGATGGCCGCATTGGCGTCAACGGTTTGGCCGGCATTCGGATACCTTCAATCATGGCAACCGAACAGACATGGATCGCCGGTCACCAGGCCGCTAAAACTCCGTCTCTGACAGGCATCTATGGCGCCATAATCTTCCTACTTCCAACCCCTTCCGTGCCGGGGGAAACACTGCAGGCAATGTTCCTGCTCGGATCGTGCATCATCATGCTCATCGGCATCATTGTCGGAACGTTCGCAGGATCGAAAGCAGCAAAACTTGTCCTAGCGGCACAGTACTAACACCGACAACTCTCGATCGGGAGCAAACATATCCCGGTAGACGTTCCACATGTGGGGTGGTGAATACCGGAAATATATTCGCACAGGATGATCGCATCATTATCTTGTACTGGCCTTGGGCTAGCTGCAGGTTAGCGCATCTGCAATGCCGTGGGCGTGGCCGAGGAGAACTTGATCTTGCCCCTCCGCGGCGACGCACTGGAGGCCAAAGGGTATTCCACCCGCGGGATTCGGGGCTGGCAGGCTCATTGCCGGCAATCCTGCGAAGCTGAACGGTGCGGACATCACCGCATCTCCGGTTGAGGACAGACCGCGAGGTGCGAGCCCTGGTGCGCTCGGCGTCACCCAAATGTCGATTCCATTCATGCTCATCGTGGCCGCTATTTGGTCACAGAAGGCAGCACGCCAGTTACCGGCCTCTTGATACTCGCGTTCAGTGATGACTTGGCCGTCACGGATAGCCGCCGCCGTCGATGGGTGGTAAAGAGCAGAGTATTCCCGCCACCAGGCGGCGTGAACTTGGGCCAGTTCGAACCGCTGGAAGGTGAATAGATTGTGGTGAAGAACTTGAATGTCGGCTGTAAGTGACGCCTCACGAATCTCGTACCCTGCTGCACGAAGTAAGTTCAAATGGTATCGGAAGGCTCGCAGTCCTTCTGCCGACGCTGAGCCGAGATAGTTTTCTGTTGGTACCCCGAGGATAGGAAGCCCTTCAGATGAACGTGCGTTGTCCCTCCAATTGCAGAGCACGCCTGCTGCGAGCTCGATGGAGGCAAGATCGGAAGCGAATAGTCCAACGGTGTCCAGTGACGGCGAGTTGGCGATGACTCCATCCGTAGGAATTGCTCCCCAGGTGGGACGGAATCCCATCACGCCGCAGAATGCTGCCGGTCGAATGATGGACCCCACAGTCTGAGTTCCAACGGCAACAGGCACCATCCCAGCAGCGACAGCTGCGGCTGATCCGCTGCTCGATCCGCCAGGTGTTCTCATGAGGTCTTTGGGGTTCCGGGTGGGGCCGGGTGCAGAGACTGCAAATTCGGCGGTCACAGTCTTGCCCGCCACGATCGCTCCGGCCTCTTGTAACCGATTGACAAGGGTGGCCTGTGGGCCGGCAAGCGCCTTCGGCGGCAAGGCAGAACCGGCTCGAGTTTCGAGTCCGTCAACACGGATGACGTCTTTCACGCCAATGAGCGCACCCCGAAACACCCCTGAAGATCGATCAAGAGCTGCAATGCCGTGAATCCGGCTTGACCGACCGGGCTCAGGCACGAAGGCACGAACAAAACGGTCGTACTCATCAATCGCAGCTAGTGGCGACAACTGCCCCTTGCTCAATTCGTAGTCGTCTGGCTCGTGGAGAAGCGAAATTGGCCGAGGAAAAGTGTTCATGCACCATAGTCCCCCACTTACTCCAGAGCCGGCACTGGCCCAACCAGAAATTCCCGCGGAAGGTTCCACTCCGGAATGTGCTTCTTATTCAGCCGCGGGAAGTTAGCGAAACCGCGCGAAGACACGAATACGTTCTGGGGTGAAGTTTGCGCCTTCAGTAAGTCCCATCGACTCATAAAAGGCCCGCTGCTGCGGCTGATCGTCCGTAATGAGGACCGTCTGCCTCACGTGCTGATACCTCTCCACGACTTGAGCGAACAACCCGCGGCCCACACCGGCTCCTTGAAAATCCGGATTTACCAGAATGTCCTGGACGTAGCAGATCGTTGCATCGTCGGAGATGGCCCGGGCCAAGCCGATGAGCCGCCCATCTTCGCTCCAGGCCGTGACGACAAACGACGAACTCTTTATCGCCCGGCAAAGCAGTTCAGGCTTGCTGGCGTACGCCGACCAGCCCACGGATTCGTAGAGTGCAAGCACTGCATCGTCGGAAATGACGGCGGAGGTGGATAGACGAAATAGCGACATCGGATCAGTGTTGCACAGCATCATGACCAAATAGGGATTTCGGAGCCAGCTAGGAGGATGAGTCCCGCTAAGCGTTCGGCTATCGGGCCGCAGAACAGGGCCGCCTGTTACAACCGAGACATGCTCAGATGCAACGTAAACCGGTTAGACGCACCGATTTTCGATTCTGTCGCGGGAACCTGACAGAGTTAGCGCATGGATATCACTTGGTTGCTCGTAGTTTTACTACTCATCGTCCTCTTCGCGAGCATCAGCATCGTCGGTGCGTTGCATCGGATTCGTGATGCGAGCGAAAAAGCTCTCGCGATACTTGAGGACCAGTCTGCTCGACAGGCCAAAGAGAGCTCGTCCCAGTAGCCGTTGGCGAACTATCGCTGATTGATCATGTCCTGGCTCTGATGGCCCGGCGCTCCGAGGAACGACCGGCTTGCGGGACATCAGAGGGTTTTGGAAGATTCGGAGTTGGTAGTAGCTAGTGTTGCGGCCTGCCATAGGTGCATGCTCGCGTAGGAACGCCAGGGTGACCATTGGGTCGCCCTGTCTGCCAAGGCCCGATGGTTGGTTGCCTTAGGGGTGTCGTGTTTGAGTATTCCGATGTTCTTTGCTCCGGCTATGAGGGCAGCGTCGCCGTATAGCCAAGCGTCCGGATCTCCCAGAACGCGCATGGCAATGTAAGAGGCTGTCCAATCGCCGATCCTAGGCCAGCTGATTAGTTGTCCCCGTAGCCTGTCTGCATCTACGCCTACATCGACTGTCAGCTCCCCGCTCTGCATGGCATGACAAATTGCTAGTAGGGCACGGATGGCTTGACCCGGTAGTCGAAGCGGACGATCCGGATCGAGTGGTTCATCGGCTGCGGGTTCAGGTAGGGCGGTGATGATCTGCTCAATCGTGGGGAAGAGTCTTGTGAGGCCGGGGATGCTTGAAACGTACGTCGAGCCGGAATGTGCTGCAAACCGCCCTAGATGCGTACGAGCTGCCGCGACGGAAATTTGTTGCCCTACGAGTGCGCGTACTACCAGTTCATGTGGATCGACCGCACCAGGAACCCGAATTCCCGGGGTTCGCTCGACTAGTTGAGCTAGCTCAGGGTCATGGCGCAGCGCCGTGTCCACGGCGACAGGATCGGCATCGAGATCGAGCATGCGTCGCACACGGGCAATGGCGGGAGCGACATCGGAAAGAGTAACTAACTCAAGACGGGCACAGACACGCCATGAGGTTTTCTTGATGCGGGTAGCCGTCACTTCTACAGCGCCAGCGCCCCCTGGAAGTATCAGTGTGCGGGCATAACTCAAATGGTCTCGGGTTCTAAGGTCGGCAACTTCCATGCCGTTCACGGCACGGGCCGCAAGGAAGTGGAAGACTCCCAGCGCATCGAATGGCTGTCGAACCGGAAGGTCAATTTTTAGCCGTACCTTCAAAGAAGATGGGGTGGCCGCCGCATCTGGGAGTCCTTCTGCTTGCAGTGGCTTCCGGAATCGGACCCGCAACTCGTTAGGACTTGCAGCGAAAACTTCCTGGATGGTGATATTGAACTGCCGTACGGAACCAAATCCTGCCGCAAAAGCGACGTCTGCTAGTGCCAAGTCACTGTCCACAATTAGGGCCCGAGCAGATTGGGCACGACGTGCCCGGGCAAGTGACAGCGGGCCAGATCCGAGCTGCGATATTAATACTCGGTGGATGTGGCGGGCGCTGTAGCCGAGGCGGGAAGCGAGCCCGTCCACTCCTTCACGGTCCACAGTGCCATCGAGAATGAGCCGCATGGCTCGAGCTGCGAGATCATGCCGAAGGTTCCACTCCGGAGTTCCGGGCGTCGCTTCTGGAAAACAGCGTTTGCAGGCCCGAAACCCCGCTGTTTGAGCCGCCGCCGACGTTGGATAGAACGTCACGTTCTCCGGTTTAGGAGTTCGTGCCGGACATGATGGACGGCAGTAGATGCCGGTGGAGGAAACGGCCGTGAAGAACTGACCATCGAAACGTACGTCGCGTGCGTCGATCGCACGGTATCGCTCCATGAACAACGAGTGCCCCAAAGTGCACAAAGAATACTTTCCACGCGGCGGTATTTGACGCTGGTCAGTCTTCACTGATTTCATCCTGGTGGTCGGTAGATTAGCGCGTTGAAGAAGGTTCAAACAAATCGTTGAGCGTGCCGTAGTCGAGGCAATCGGTGACACTGTCATAGGTTCCGACAGTGAATAGCTCTGCTGCCGCGCGGTGGGCAATTGCGTAGGCGGCCTGCGCTACACCAGATCCTAGACTGACCCGTGCCACTCCAAGCCTACCGAGTTCGCTGACCGCGAGTGACCCTGGTCCAACCATGACGTTGACAGGAACCGAGACGCCTTCCACGAGCGCACCGATAACAGCGCCGCTACTTGCACCTGGCACGAAGATACCGTCTGCCCCGGCGTTCACATAGAGACCAGCGCGCTTGAGTGCGTCCTCAATCTGCTCTTCCTCCGTACCGTTGCCGAACAGAAACACATCTGTCCGTGCATTAATAAACAGTTCCATGCCGAGATGGTTAGCAGCCTTTCGTGCGGCAACGATTTTTTCCGCGAACTGCTCTGGGGTTGAGTTCCCGTCCTCGATGTTAATTCCGACGGCCCCGGCATTGAGAATTTCGGTTACCGTCAGTGAAACGCCTTCTGGTGAATCGGCGTAGCCACCTTCGATGTCAGCGGTGACGGGTACTTTGACGGCTTTGACGATCCGAGCGACGGCATCCACTGCGCGTGCTCGGTTAAGCTGGTTTCCATCAGGTATACCCAGGGACCACGCCACCCCAGCGCTCGTCGTCGCGATAGCTTGCGCACCGGCGGCCTCAGCGATCAATGCACTGGCAACGTCCCATACATTGCTTAGTCTCAGAGGCTGGTGCGCCTTATGAAGGGAAGAAAAAAGGGTGGTTTTGTGATTGCTCGTCTTATTCATTACCTCAGTACACCAAATGAAGTCGCGTCCGTCTGGCGGGAATCAGACCTCACCAGTAGAAGACCGCAGCGCAAATAATGGATGAAGTAACTGAAGACGTCCCGAACGTAATAATCTAGTGAAGTGTGTCCCGCAGGAGGTTGCCTCCTAGGGGCGTACGTGACGCACCGGGCCGGCTCAGTAAGGAACAATGGTCGAAGTTCCAATCAGGAGGCAGAAGCTTTGAAAAGGTTCTATGTTGCGTCGAGCTTCAGGAATATCGTCAACGTCCGGTACGTCGCGCAAACCTTGGAAAGCAAGGGCTACGTCAACACGTACGACTGGACCCAGAACGCGTCGGCGCGCGATGCGGGTACAGTCACGCTCGGTGATCTGCGCTCCATCGGGCAGCATGAGAGAGATGCAGTGATAGGTGCCGACGTCGTCGTAATCCTGCTTCCAGGCGGGAAGGGCACGCATGTTGAGCTTGGCATCGCGATCGCTCAAGGCAGAAGGACAATCCTGCATTCGCCGGACGAAGTCATCAACAACCTTGAGACCACCAGCACGTTCTACCACCTACCTGAGTTGGAGAAGTGCCACGGCACTCTAGACGACCTCTTAGCTATGATCGTCGGCCGAGACGTGACCGTTGCCGCCGTCTGACTCGATTCGTGTCGCAGTGAAGGTTCGTTCACCGGGATGCGTTAGCCGGAGACCTTCGATAGTTCTTCTCGAAGGTCCGTTGCGGAAGTATGAAGTATGGTCCTGAAGCCTAGACTCCGCGCGGTAGCGATATTCGCCTCGTTGTCGTCGATGAACACCACATCCTGTGGACGGGCGTTTAGATCAGCCACAACATGATCAAAAATCCTCCGGTCCGGTTTCGCCACACCTAGCATCCCGCTGAAGTAAAGATTCGAAAAATAGTTTGTCCAGGATGCTTCAGTGAGGTGTCGCTCCGCCATTTGAACTGGCATGTTTGAAAGGAGAGCTACGCTCGCGTGCTCGATCTGCAAAGTCTCCAACACCGATAGCGTGCTCCCATTTAGGTGGGACCATTGAGCCGAATCAAGACTTTCTAGCAAATCGATCTCCGCCGCCGTGACCGGTCGGCCTAAAACACTTGGCCAATACTTCTCCGGGCTCAATTGCCCGGAGTCAAAGCCGTCCCTGCTAGTCCAGTAGGGGCTCGTTTTCGGCTTGAGGTCCAATCCTGTTACTCGTTCCATGGCCTGCCAGTCGCTTGGCTCAGGGGCGGTTGAGACCACCATTCCATAATCGAAGAGATACCAGAGGTCCGAACGAGATGCAGCTGTCATGAATTCAGACTAACGCTGATCTGGCAGCAGCCCTTCCCTAACCATGACAACCACTCGTCTACGTCGCACTTCCATGCGAACAACGAGATTCGTTCAGGTCCCCAAGCGGGATCCTCCGAGTGTCCCGAGGACGTTCCGCTTACGGGGCGCTTTGCCACCAGAAGAGTGTTGCAGAGCGCTGGATCGGTAAGGATCAGTGAGAATAGGGCTATGCCCCACCCCAACGACATCGTGACGTTTCACGAACCACCTGTTCCCGAAGGGCAATCCCCCTATGTTCCTGGCGCCGGACCATCACTGAATTTCGACATAGTCGATTGGAGTGATGCATGGCCAGGGCAATTCCAATTGCTCGCAAAGAAGATCGAGGATGCTCTGGGCTGGCGCGCGCTGGTCATCGAACATGTTGGTTCGACGTCCGTTCCAGACCTCCCCGCCAAACCGATTATCGACATTGACCTGATCGTCGCCGACCCAAACGATGAGGCGTCATACATTCCAGCACTTGAACGTGCCGGTTTCGAACTACGGGTTCGGGAACCCTGGTGGTTTGGACATCGCGTCCTGCGCCACGTGGATCCGCCTTGCCACCTGCACGTCTTTGGCTATGACAGTCCCGAGCTAATCAAGCATCGAATCTTCCGCGACTGGCTTCGTGCCAATCCTGACGATCGCGTTCTCTACGCAGACACCAAGCGTGCGGCGGCAGCGTTGTCACGGGCCGCCGGCGAACATTCCATGCAGTACAACGCCCGCAAGGAACTCGTCATCAAAGAGATTTACCGTAAAGCGTTCATCGCCACAGGTCTACTCAAGGGATAGCCACAAAGTTCGATTCACGATGGCAGGGAGCGCCCCAGGTCCAATGACGTGGGACACTCCCCCCATGAAAATATCTCCGTCCTGGGCTTAATCCTAGCCACAAAGGACGGGCGAATCCCAGCAGGCGGGGCGGCTGGACATTCCAACCGATATTGCTTCGTCGGATAAGCGGTCTAAATTCTCCGACCCAATACCGGGGTTAGCCTGAATTAGTGGACACCCGAGTTAGCGGGATTATCGATCCTGCTGAGAGGATGTCAGTGATGTCAGAACAGAAAAGTCAACGTCGTAGTTTTACGGATGACT
>NZ_JBTNDH010000058.1:0-12374 GCF_054511095.1 Arthrobacter sp. TMN-49
CAACGCACGCCCCCGCAAGTCACTCGGCTGGAAAACACCAGCCGAAGTATTCCGTGATCTACTGATACCAAGCTAACCACCCAGTGTTGCAACCACCCCTAAAATTCAAGTGCTGCTGCAATAACTGCTACACAGATTGTTAGGCACCGAAGCTCGAGGGAAGGAAGCCATGCCTGTTATACGGAACCCGCACGACGGCGTGGAACTCGCCTACACAGTGGCAGGGGACGGCCAGCCCATCCTGCTGGTCCACGGCAGTGCCCTGAGCAAGGCGATTTGGCGTGGATTTGGCTACACCTTGGCCCTGCGTGAACACTTCCAAGTCATCGCCATGGACCTGCGCGGGCACGGCCTCAGCGGCAAACCCAGCACGCCGGCCGCCTACGCGATGGACACCCTGGTTGCCGATGCGCTGGCAGTGCTGGATGCCGCCGGGGCGCCACGGGCCCACTACGGCGGCTATTCGGTGGGTGCCCGGCTCGGCTTCGCCCTGGCCGTCGCCGCCCCGGAGCGCCTGCTGTCCCTGACCACCTTGGCCGGGACGTTCCGCATCCAGCCCGGCAGTATTGGCCAGCTTTTCTTCCCCGAGTACGACGACGCCCTCCGCTCAGGCGGCATGCCCGCCTTCGTGGCTGGTTGGGAAGCACGCCTGGGTCGGCCGCTCGACACCCAAACCCGCGCAGCCTTCCTGGCCAATGACGCCCCGGCCCTGCAAGCGTATTTCCGCGCGACGGAGGCCGATGAGGCCGTCCCGGAGCACTGCATCGCAGCCATAGCTGTTCCCGCCCTGCTCATGGCCGGCACGGCCGATGCCGCCCGCGTGGCGGATTCGCGCCGGGCAGCCGAGCTCATGCCCCAGGCCCGCTTTGTTGCATTGCCCGGCCGCAACCACGGCAACACACTGATCCCCGCCCAGCCAGTTCTGGATGAATGGTTGCCCTTCCTGCGCTCGTGCTGACCGTCAGTTGCGGAGGATCATTCTCTAGGTTTCCGCGCGGCGACTCGTGGGCAGCGTTGAACAAAAGCGCCCACTTGCGGGTAACGTTTTAGCTATGTCTGTCTCTGAGATCTCCCAGCGCCCTTTCGGAACTTTGGTGCCCGCCATGGTCACCCCCTTCACCGCCGACGGGGCAGTGGACTACAAGGCAGCCGGGGAACTCGCCAACAAGCTTGTTGACGACGGCTGCGACGGCATCCTTGTCACGGGTACCACTGGCGAAACCTCCACCCTGACAGATGAAGAAAACCTTGGCATGTTCCAGGCCGTCATTGACGCCGTCGGGCACCGCGCCCGGGTTATTGCCGGCACCGGCACCAATGACACCCGCCACTCCGTCAGCCTGTCCCGGCGCGCCGCCAAACTGGACATTGACGGCCTGCTCATTGTCACCCCGTACTACAACAAGCCCTCACAAGCCGGCATCGCTGCCCACTTTGAGGCCATTGCCAACGCCACCGAGCTGCCCGTGATGCTGTATGACATTCCCGGCCGTTCCGGGGTGCCCATCCACACCGAAACCATCATCCGGCTGGCCGACCACCCGCGCATCACAGCACTCAAGGACGCCAAGGCGGACTTCACCGAAACCAGCCGTGTCCTGGCCAACACGGACCTCGATGTTTACTCGGGCGACGACGGACTGACGCTGCCGCTGATGGCTGCCGGCGCCGTCGGACTTGTCAGCGTCAGTGCCCACATTGCCCCGCAACAGTTTAGGGCGCTCATTGACGCCGCCGCCGCGGGGGACTTTGCCACCGCGCGTCGGATCCATTTTGAGCTGGACCCGGTCATCCGGGCCACCATGGGTCATGTGCAGGGCGCCGTGGCTGTCAAACAAATTCTTAAGTGGCGGGGAATCCTGTCCAACTCGGTTGTCCGGCTGCCGCTGGTGGAACCGGACGACGCCGAGATCGCCATGATCAAAGCTGACCTTGCGGAAGCTGGAATGGAAGTTTAGCGATGACCCAAATGACTGAGCCCGGGCTGCGAACCCCGCCCACACTGGAGCCGGATACGCTGCGGATTGTTCCATTGGGCGGCATCGGCGAAATTGGCCGCAACATGACAGTCTTTGAAATAGACGGCAAACTGCTCATTGTTGACTGTGGTGTGCTCTTCCCCGAGGAGGACCAGCCCGGCGTTGACGTGATTTTGCCTGATTTCTCCTACATCGAAGATCGTCTTGACGATGTTGTTGGCGTGGTGCTCACCCATGGTCACGAGGACCACATTGGCGCCGTCCCATACTTGTTGCGCCTGCGCAAGGACATCCCGCTGATCGGTTCGCAGCTGACGCTGGCACTCATTGAGGCGAAGCTCGCTGAGCACAGGATCAAGCCCTGGTCCTTGACCGTCAAGGAAGAGCAAGTGGAACAGCTGGGCCCGTTCCAGTGTGAGTTTGTTGCCGTCAACCACTCCATCCCCGACGCGTTGGCCGTGTTCATCCGCACCAAGGGCGGCTCCGTGCTGCATACGGGCGACTTTAAGATGGACCAGCTGCCCCTGGACGGACGCATCACGGACTTGCGCCACTTTGCCCGTTTAGGTGAAGAGGGCGTTGACTTGTTCCTGGTTGACTCCACCAACGCCGACGTGCCCGGCTTCACCACCAGTGAGGCCGAGATTGGGCCAACCCTTGAGGCGTTGTTTGGCAAGGCCAACAAACGCATCATCGTGGCCAGCTTCTCCTCGCACGTGCACCGGGTCCAGCAAGTTCTCAATGCTGCCGTGGTGCACGACCGCAAGGTGGCCTTCGTGGGCCGCTCCATGGTGCGCAACATGGCGATCGCCGCCAAGCTGGGCTACCTGCACGTGCCAGCGGACGTGTTGGTGGACCTGAAGAACGTGGATAACTTGCCGGATAACAAGGTTGTCCTGATGTCCACAGGGTCCCAGGGTGAGCCGATGGCTGCGCTGTCCCGCATGGCCAGTGGTGATCACAAGATTGCCGTAGGCAAGGGCGACACAGTCATCTTGGCTTCTTCGCTCATCCCGGGCAATGAGAACGCAGTGTTCCGGATCATCAACGGGCTCCTGAAACTCGGTGCCGACGTCATCCACAAGGGGACGGCGAAGGTTCATGTTTCCGGCCACGCGGCCGCCGGTGAATTGCTGTACTGCTACAACATCTTGACGCCCAAAAACGTCATGCCCGTGCACGGCGAAACCCGTCACCTCATCGCCAACGCCAACATCGCCATCGCCTCAGGCGTGCCGGCGGAGAACGTGTTGCTCACAGATGACGGTTCAGTCATCGATTTGGCCAACGGTGTTGCCACGATCGTGGGCCAGGTCGAATGCGGTTTCGTCTACGTGGACGGTCACAGTGTTGGTGAGATCACCGATGCTGATTTGAAGGACCGCCGGGTGCTGGGCGATGAAGGATTCATTTCCATCATCACCGTGGTGAACAGGGCCACCGGAAAGATTGTCACAGGTCCGGACATTCACGCCCGCGGTGTTGCCGAGGACGATTCTGTCTTCGATGACATCAAACCCAAGATTGCTGCGGCACTCGAGGAAGCTGTCATGGCCAGCACCGATCACACCACCCACCAGCTCCAACAGGTGGTGCGCCGGGTGATTGGCACGTGGGTCAACCGCAAACTGCGCCGCCGCCCCATGATCATCCCGGTCGTCCTGGAGGCGTAACCCCGTCCCCACCCCTTCCGAAGCGCACCCCTTCCGAAGCTCCCGTCCGAACTGACCCGCAGAAAACGCCGAAAATCCTCGATTTCGAGGACATTTTCGGCGTTTTCTGCGGGTCAGTTCGGGGTGGGGGCGGGCGCCGGCTATGTTTGCCACCACGACTGCTTGAGACGCCAAATCCGCGCAGTCTCGCGCTGTGGGCGGTACCGTAGGGTATATGGCGAATCGTTCTTCCCCCGCCCGTTCCTCCGCCGGTCAGAAGGGTGGCGCTGCTTCGCGCGCCCCAAAGACCACAAAGATGCCGGTGCCGCGCAGCAAACAACCCGCTCCCGAGCCGGAGACCCACCTGATTTGGCCTGTGCGGATGGCGGTAGCATTCTGGCAGGGTTTGGGCCATGTGATTGGTGGCGCCATCCGCCGCATGGGCACCGACATGAGCCAGATTCCCTCGCAGGAACGTCGCGACGGTTCGGGTCTGTTGTTCATTGGGCTGGCAACAGTCATCGCCACCTTCACCTGGTGGGGCCTGTCGGGGCCGCTGGCCAACGGCATGCACGGAGTCTTCGCCGGCACCTTTGGCTGGTTCGCCGCCATGCTGCCGCCCATGTTCTTGATTTTCGCCATTCTGGTGTTTCGGCAGCCCACCAATGTGCGTGCCAACAACAGGGTTGCCGTGGGTTTTGGCATCATGACGATCGCCGGCTGCGCCCTCGCCCACGTGGCGGGCGGGAGCCCCAGCATCGAAGAAGGCTTCAACGGCATCAGCGCAGCCGGTGGCATGATCGGCATGATCGCCGGCGGCCCCGTCGCCCTGATCAGCCCCGTCCTGGCCGTCATCCTGTACTCCATCCTGGCCTTCACCAGCCTGCTCATCCTCACCAGAACCCCGCTGCTCCGCATCCCGTCACGCCTGCGCTGGGTGTACGAACAGCTGGTGGGTGTGCACCCGGGCGGTGAGGAAGCCTCCGACGGCCACGACCAGAGCTACCTGTACGCCGACGAGACACCCGAGAAGGCCAAGAAGCCGCGGGGACTGCGTGGCCGCATGAAGGCGGCCCAGGAGGCGGAGTTTGAGGACGTGCTGGGCACCGAAGCGTTCGAAACGCCGCTGGTAGACGCGGACGACGACGAAACTTCGGATTCGACGTCGGCCGCCCCGTCCGTCCGTCCCGGCGTCCGGCGGCCTACCCGCGACCAGCTGGCAGCGGACAAGATCAAGGCCCGCCAGGGACTGCCCACCACGACGGACGTCTTTGACGTCCAGCAGGTCAACAGCGGCGAGGCAGTCACCGCCGCCATTGGCATTGTGGGGGCCAACGCGCTTCAAGCCGGCGGCAGAGCAGCCATGGGCGCCATTCCGGCCGCGCCCATGGCCCCGCCGACGCCCATTCCTGCGCGGTCCGAGCAGCTCCAGCTCTCCGGCGACGTCACCTACACGCTGCCGGACTCCGAGTTCCTGCCGGCGGGTCCTCCCAGCAAGGAGGCCACCGAAGCCAACGACTCCGTGGTGGCCGCACTGACGGACACCCTGCAGCAATTCAACGTGGACGCGGCCGTCACGGGATTCAGCCGCGGCCCCACAGTGACCCGCTACGAGATTGAGCTGGCCCCCGGCACCAAGGTTGAGCGCGTCACCGCGTTGAGCAAGAACATCTCCTACGCCGTGGCGTCCTCGGATGTGCGCATCCTGAGCCCCATCCCGGGCAAGAGCGCCATCGGTATTGAGATTCCCAACGCCGACAAGGAAATTGTGGTGTTGGGCGATGTGCTCCGCTCGGCGAACGCCCGACGCACCGAACACCCCATGGTCATGGGCGTGGGCAAGGACGTGGAGGGCGGCTTTGTGGTGGCCAACCTGGCCAAGATGCCGCACCTTCTGGTGGCCGGTGCCACGGGAGCCGGCAAGTCATCGTTTGTGAACTCCATGATTGTTTCCATCTTGATGCGCTCAACCCCAGATGAAGTCCGCATGGTCATGGTGGACCCCAAGCGTGTGGAATTGACCGCGTATGAGGGTGTGCCGCACCTGATCACCCCCATCATCACCAACCCGAAAAAGGCTGCTGAAGCCTTGCAGTGGGTAGTGCGCGAAATGGACCAGCGCTATGACGACCTGGCCAACTACGGTTTCAAGCATATCGACGAGTTCAACAAGGCTGTCAAGGCAGGGAAGGTGCACCCGCCGGTCGACTCCAAGCGTATTGTGCGTCCCTACCCGTACCTTTTGGTCATTGTTGACGAGCTCGCAGATTTGATGATGGTTGCCCCCCGCGATGTGGAAGATTCCATTGTGCGCATCACCCAGTTGGCGCGTGCTGCAGGCATCCACCTAGTGCTGGCCACCCAGCGCCCCTCGGTGGATGTTGTGACGGGCCTGATCAAGGCCAATGTGCCCTCCCGCATGGCGTTCGCCACCTCCTCCGTGACGGACTCCCGCGTGGTCCTGGACCAGCCCGGGGCCGAGAAACTGCTGGGCCAAGGTGACGCCCTGTTCCTGCCCATGGGCCAGTCCAAGCCCATCCGTGTCCAGGGCGCCTGGGTCACGGAGGCGGAAATCAAGCGCGTGGTTGACCACGTCAAGGGTCAGCTCAAGGCCACGTATCGCGAGGATGTGGCCGTCGAGGCGCCCAAGAAGGTCATTGAGGACGACATCGGTGATGACATGGACGTGCTGTTGCAAGCCACCGAGCTGGTGGTGACAACACAGTTCGGCTCAACGTCCATGCTCCAGCGCAAGCTGCGGGTGGGCTTCGCCAAGGCTGGGCGGCTCATGGACTTGCTGGAGTCGCGCGGGGTGGTGGGGCCCTCTGAGGGTTCCAAGGCCCGTGACGTCTTGGTCAAGCCCGATGACTTGGCCGTCACGCTCGCCGCCATCCGCGGCGACGATCAGCCGGGCGGGTCCGACGTCGAACGTCCCGTGGATCCCATGGCTGCGGCGCTGGCCGAGAACGCCAATGCCAACCACAGTTGGGGCGAGGACCTGGTGGCTGCTGACTTGGAGAACCGCCCGCAAGCCACCGAATACGACGACGGTGCCGACAACGACGACGAGGACGGCGAAGACGCATGGTCATTGACTGGACGGTAGAGGCCGGGCCATTCGAGGCGAATGTTCCCGCAGGGGCCTTAGCGGTTAGCCTTGCACAGTGAATGAAACGGTGGCGACTAGCCCTTCGAACTGGAATCTGCCCAACGCCTTGACGCTGTTGCGTATTGTGTTGGTGCCCTTCTTCATCTGGGCCTTCGTGGCCGACGGCGGCGACTACGGGCCCCTGCGCTGGCTGGCGGTCGCCCTCTTTGTCGTGGCGATCTACACTGACAAGCTCGACGGCGACATCGCCCGGGCGCGCGGGCTCATCACCAGCTTCGGCAAGATCGCTGACCCCATCGCCGACAAACTGCTGATCGGTTCGGCCTTGATCCTGCTGTCCGCCGTGGGGGAGCTGTGGTGGTGGGTCACCATGGTAATGCTGGTGCGTGAGGTTGGTATTACGGTGCTGCGCTTTGTGGTGATCCGGTACGGTGTGATGGCCGCCTCCAAGGGCGGAAAACTAAAGACAGTGATGCAGACGGTTGCCATCGTCGTGTACCTCCTGCCAGTGACACCCGCACACAGCTGGTTGAGCGTGATTGCCCTGGTCATCATGCTGGCGGCACTTGCTGTCACGGTGGTGACGGGCGTTGACTATGTGGTGAAGGCGTGGCAGTTACGCAACGCAGGCCGCAGCCGGGATGTGTCGAAATGATGGCTGAAGCGTCCCTGGCTGAGCTGGTGAGTGCAGCCGTGGCGGCGAATATCACCGTGGCCACGGCCGAATCGTTAACAGGTGGCATGGTGGCGGCAACGCTGGTCCAGGTCCCGGGAGCCTCGGGCATGCTCCAAGGCGGGGTGATTGCCTACCAAAATGTGATTAAGGAGCGGCTGCTGGGGGTTCCGGCAGACTTGCTGGAAGCCCGCGGCGCTGTCGACCCGGACGTGGCGTGCGCCATGGCGTTGGGCGTGTGCGGTGCGGCCGGGGCCCGGGTGGGTATTTCCACCACGGGGGTTGCCGGCCCCGACTCCCAGCACGGCAAGGCTGTGGGACATGTATTCATCGGCGTGGCGTTCGACGGTGAGGCGCAATCCTACGAATATCATTTTGCCGGGGACCGGGAAATGATCAGAACCCAAGCCACGCAGGAGGCTATTTCCCTGCTGGAACAAGTTGTCAAGGCTGCCGGGGAACAAAAGTTGTGACCAGATAGTTAGTCATAGTGAACGCAAAGTGCTCCCATCCGCTTTAGGATGGGAACACCAAGTGGGCACCTCGCCCCTTCCGGCCAACGCCGGGAGATGTGAACCCAATGACCTGTAGTGAATGATCTAGGAGTAAGGCGATACCCATGGTGAAGCAACCCGTATCCGTAAACGGCGTAGTGCGCTGGCGGGATGTGGGTTTGGTAGACGAGAAACCGCATCAGCAGAAGGAGCGCAAAATGGTGGTACTACGCCACGAAATTGGCGATGTTCTTCGAGATGTACGTCAACGCCAAGGCCGCACTCTGCGCGAAGTCTCACACAATGCGCGCGTCTCACTGGGCTACTTGAGTGAAGTGGAACGTGGACAAAAGGAAGCATCTTCCGAGCTTTTGTCCTCCATCTGCTCAGCCCTTGAAGTACCGTTGTCAATCATGCTCCGCGAAGTGAGCGACCGTTTGGCCATTGCCGAAGGCGTGGCCGTCCCGGACACTGTTCCCCAGGAATTCTCAGCCCGCTACGGCAGAGACCTGAACCAGGAACTCTCCGAGGAATTGAACAAGGGCTTGGTGTCCAACTCCTACTAAAGGTGACCGTAACTCGGTGTCACTGCTGAGCCGCCCGTTTTTTCTTGACAGCGGGCGGCGTCAACGAACTGGATCCCACACTAGGTGGGGTCCAGTTTTCTGTGCCCGAAAAGAATCCCGGGCACGGAACGACGCTAGCCGGCGGAGGTCAACTCAATCTGCCCGTTCACCGACGGGTTCCCCGCGCCTACGCTTTGGAAAGCTCCCTCAGGCGCGCAGTCGAGGCGCGGGGTCAGGGGGAGGCTCGTCTGCCCGGCCCGGCAACCATGCGAGAATGGGGGAGTGCGAGTAAGCGAGTTTTGGCGATTGATGGATGAGGAATTCAGCCCCTCATATTCACGGGTTTTGGCTCGGGATCTGGTGCTCAGCGGCGTGGGCGACAATACCGCCGCGGCGGCTCTTCGTGCCGGGTTTGACCCACGGGACATTTGGCTGGAGGTTTGCAAAATACAGGACGTCCCGCCGTCGCGGTGGCTGGGACGCGACATTGCACCCAGGGACTGACGATGCGGCCGCGGCGACGACACACTGTGACAATGTTCGAATATCTATTCGAGTTGTTCTATACTGTGTTTAGTGCTCCGAGCTGTGCGGTCGAAAAAAGTTCTCCACAATTTTCGGTACTGGGCGGCGCAGGGACAGACAATGTCAGTGCCTTGAACTAGCGTTTTAAGTAACGGAACGCCCGCAGGGCCGCTCCGCCAGCACGGCGTCGGGAAACCGGCCACAATTGTACGAGCAATGCATCAGACCACTAACCGTGCACTGCGCCAACCGCGTAGGTGCATGGAGCCGGAAACGGCACAAAGGAAAGACCGAGGTGAATCATGGCCGCTCCCGCAGACCGTGAAAAAGCACTTGCAGCAGCACTTGCCCAGATCGACAAGCAGTTCGGCAAGGGCTCAGTCATGCGTTTGGGCGATGACGTTCGCGCGCCCATTGAAGTGATCCCCACCGGGTCCATCGCCTTGGATGTGGCTCTCGGAATAGGTGGCCTGCCCCGTGGCCGCGTGGTGGAGATCTACGGACCGGAATCCTCCGGTAAGACCACGCTGGCCTTGCACGCTGTTGCCAGTGCCCAGAAGCTCGGCGGTATTGCCGCGTTCATTGACGCCGAGCACGCACTGGACCCGGACTATGCCGCGAAGCTGGGCGTCGACGTTGACGCCCTCTTGGTGTCCCAGCCGGACACCGGAGAGCAGGCGCTGGAGATCATGGACATGCTCATTGGCTCAGGCTCCCTGGATGTCATTGTCATTGACTCCGTCGCCGCGCTGGTGCCCCGGGCCGAAATTGAAGGCGACATGGGCGACAGCCACGTGGGCCTGCAGGCCCGCCTGATGAGTCAGGCTCTGCGTAAGATTACCGGCCGGTTGAGCCAGACCAAGACAACTGCCATTTTCATCAACCAGTTGCGTGAAAAAATCGGCGTCTTCTTCGGCAGCCCCGAAACGACCACAGGTGGTAAGGCGCTGAAGTTCTACGCCTCCATCCGCATCGATGTTCGCCGCATCCAAACCCTGAAGGAAGGTGCCGACGCCGTCGGTAACCGCACCAAGGCCAAGGTCGTGAAGAACAAGATGGCCCCGCCCTTCAAAATTGCCGAATTCGACATCATCTATGGTGTGGGTATTTCGCGTGAAGGCGGAATCATTGACATGGGGGTTGAGCACGGCATCATCCGCAAGTCCGGTTCCTGGTACACCTACGACGGTGACCAGCTGGGCCAGGGAATGGAGAACTCCAGGCGTTTCTTGAAGGACAACCCTGAGCTCGCCGACGAGCTGGAGCGGCTAATCAAGGCCAAACTGGGTGTGGGTGTCAGTGCCGAGGCGCCAGCGGACTCGACACCTAAGCTCAAGGCAGTTGACGGCTTCTAGGGGAGCCTCATGAACAACGCCCGTCGCGTGCCGGAACTAGACCCCGACGCCAATCCGGCATCGGAGGCTAGGGCCATCGTGCTTCGTCACTTGGCTCATTCGGCCAAGAGCCGCTTCCAGCTCAGCCAGAAGCTTGCCGAACGCCACATCCCGGCGGATGTGGCGGAGGCGGTGCTGGACAGATTTGTTGAGGTCAAGCTCATCGACGATGCCGAATTCGCCATGCTGTGGGTGCGCAGCAGATCAACGCACAAGTCCCTGTCCCGGAACGCGCTGCAACGCGAATTAGCGGAGAAGGGCATAGCCGAGGACCTGGCGCAGCAGGCCCTTGAGCAGATTGATCCCGACACCGAGCGCAGACAGGCCAAGGAACTCGTCAGGGGCAAACTCAAGGGATCCGTGGACCTCAGTGAACGCATGGAGCGGGATAAGTACACGCGCCGTTGGGTTGCCATGCTGGCACGGAAAGGGTTTAGTCCCTCCCTTGCCTTTCAGATAATTGCCGAGGTCATCGAGGAGAACCGTCCCGGCGACTGACTTTAGGCGTGTCGTGCGGGCGCGGAAAGTCTCCGTTGAGTCCCGATGCCCGCACCAAACGCCCGCACCGGCTATGCTAGCGGCATATGAGTAAGAACCTGCTCCGAGTTCCTCGCTTCCTGGCCCTCACCGTGACGGCCAGTTTCTTGCTGTTTTCAGCCGTCACGGCGTTGCCGGCACGGGCCGACGACGCCCCGCCCGGCGGTTTTCCGAGCTGGAGCGATGTTGAAAAGGCCAAGGGCAACGCCGCGGCTACGGCCACCGAGGTGGCCAAGATTTCGCAGCTGCTGGACGGGCTGGAAAGCCAGGCCGGTGATCTTGGCACGGCAGCCGTCAAAGCTGGCGCAGATTTTGCGCTCACCCAGCGGAAACTTGATGCGGCCACCGTCGATGTTGGCATCCTCAGTGAGCAGGCCAGACGTGCCGCGGCGGAGGCGGCAAAGTATAAGAAAGACGCCGTGGCCGTGGCCGTGCAAAGCTACAAGAGCGGCGGGGCTGGCCTTGGCCTAGCCGCCACCATTGCAGCCCTTGAATCCGCCGAGTCCCTCAACGGCATGGACCTGATGCAGTTGGTGGGGGAGCAGGCTGCGCTGAAACAAATCCGGGCCACGGAATCCGCGGCAGCGGCATCAGCCCTTGAGGCAACACGTCAGAGCGCCCAAGATGCGCAACGCCAACTAACATCGGCGGCCGAAAAATCCCGCGATGCGGCTGTGGCTGCACAGAGCGCGGTGACACAGCAGCTCGATGCCAAGAAGACCCAAAGCGCCACCCTCATTTCGCAGTTGGCCACACTGAACAACACCACGGCCGCAACGGAGAAAGAGCACCGTGACGGCCAGGATGCACTAGCCGCCTACAACACGGCTCAGACAGCCAAACAGGAGGCGGCGGCGGAGGCGGCCCGACGGGCTGCCGCTCAACAACCGCGACCGGTTGCCCCCAACCCGGCCCCAAATCCGGGGGTGGTGAACCCCGCCCCCAACCCGGCTGTCCCCGTCACACCTGTGGATCCGGATCCGGTTCCCGATGACGTGTTGGTGCCCAACCTTCCCGGCGGTGCCGTGAATGACCCGGCGGGAGCACAGGCCTATGCCTCCTCGCGCCTGGGTAGCTATGGTTGGGCGTCAAGCCAGTTCCAATGCCTGGTGCAACTGTGGGAGCGCGAATCCAATTGGCGCACCAACGCCACCAACCCCTATAGCGGGGCTTACGGCATTGCCCAGTCGCTGCCGCCCAGCAAGTATGCCTCCGCAGGGCCCGACTGGCTGACCAACTATAGGACACAGATCAACTGGGGCTTGGGCTATATCAAGGACCGCTACGGCTCGCCCTGTGGCGCCTGGAACCATTCCGAATTAGTGGGCTGGTACTAAGGGCTCGCTGATTATTTGGTTGGTGTGTCTCGTGTTTTAGGGTGTAGTTCCATTCGGGGTGCCATTCGGGCCTGTTGAGGGTGTCTGTTGATCATTCTTCTGGACTCC
>NZ_JBTNDH010000059.1:0-10245 GCF_054511095.1 Arthrobacter sp. TMN-49
TCGCCGATTTGGCCGTGCCGCGGCGGCTCAGGATCAACGCCACACCCCATAAACCGCCGACTACTACCCCTTCTGCCCCTCCCCTCCCCCCCTCCCCCCCCCCCCCCCCCCCCCCCCCCCCCCCCCCCCCCCCCCGCAGGCGCAGGCGGTGTCCGGAGCGGGGGCGGATGTCCACAACGGCCCCCGCGGCGACAAAGAACGTCAGTGGCCCCACTACGCAGGGGAGGCGGAATCAGCTGCCGGACCCACAACACGGCTACCGGATTGCCCCCGGTGCGGGGCAGAACGGCCTATGCCGCGCCTTCATAGGATTCTGTGGCGGATTCCACCGGCGACGCTGACCGCTGCGCGGCCCACCATGTGGCACCATTGAAGACGATGAACACCAAAGCGGACAAGCGCCAACGCGACGGAATTCCCATGCCGCTTTGGCTGCAAGGGGTGTTCGAGGCTGCGCAAATGTTTATCATTTCGGCCCTTGTCGTCACCATTCCCCTCCTGACGACGTGGCTTGCTGGCGGCTTTGGCGAAAAAGACGTCTCAGTCATTGCCCGGCTGGCCGGTCAGATTTGGCTGGTGGGCCACGGTGTTTCCGTGAATCTCACGTTGGCTTCGGGGCCCAGCTCGGCATCGGTGGAAACGGGTGTCTTCAATCTGCTGCCGTTGGGCCTTGTCCTGATTCCCTTCTTCCTGTCATGGCGTTCGGGGCGGCGCCTGGCCAGAGCGTCCTACACGGACCAGCTGTGGCAACCGCTCCTCGGGGCCGTGGTGCTTTACGCGGCAGCGGGTCTGGCCACAGGATTTGTCTGCAGCGTTCCCGGTCTTGAGGCGCCCCTGCTGGCCAGCATGCTGATTCCGGCCATTCCAGCCGCTGCCGGACTCATTGTGGGCTCACGTTTGGAGGCCGGTTCCTGGAGCCGGTTGATCGGTGTCAATGCTGCCGACTGGATTGCCCGAACCAGCCAGGATCAGCGCTGGGCAGGTTCCTACGCGTGGACTGTTGTCCGCTCGGGGTTTGTGGCCCTCATGGCGGCACTGTCCCTCTCCGCGTTCCTGCTCACAGTAAATCTGGCCATGCGCTGGCACGACATCATCGGCGTCTATCAGGCACTGCGGCCGGGCGCTATTGGCGGGTCTGTTCTGACACTGGCCCAACTAGCGTTCATGCCCAACCTGGCCATTTGGACCTTGGCGTGGGCTGGCGGGGACGGCTTCTCCCTTGGCGTTGGCTCCAGCGTTTCCCCGTTGGGCACCTCCGTTGCCCCCGTCCCCCCGATCCCGCTGTTGGCGGCCCTGCCCGCAGGTGAGATGAGTTGGGGATTTACCGCACTGATCATCCCCGTGTCCGCTGGCCTGCTTGCCGGCTGGTGGTTTGTGCGGGCAGGGGAAAACCATTTTGATGAATGGCTTTCCCTCAAGGTGCGCCAGCGGTGGCTTTCACTGCCACTGTCAACACTATTCCTTGGCACCGTCATAGCGTCAGTGGCGGCTGTTCTTTCGGCCATCCTGTTCTGGCTTTCACAGGGATCCATAGGCCTTGGCCGGCTCACCGAACTGGGCCCGGACCCTGTCACCGCCGCCTTGTGGGTGGGTGCCGAGGTGGGTATTGGTGTCATGGCCGGTTCCCTAGTGGCGCCCTGGCTCGAAGGCGAACGGGCCAACGCGGCCCCCGCACGGCGCCGTATTGACGGCGCCGAATAGGGCCTGCGGCCAACGTGGCCCTAAAATTGCTCTCATGCGCATAGTTGTTTTAGTCTCCGGAACCGGCTCCAATCTCCAAGCAGTGATCGACGCCGTTGCCGCCGGCTCCCTGCCCCTGGACATCGCCGCCGTGGGAGCGGACAGGCCCGGCACCTACGGGGTAGAGCGTTCGGCGGCCGCCGGCCTGGACACGTTCGTGGTGAACTTCAAGGACTTCGCCACCCGTGCTGACTGGGATGCGGCACTGTTGGAAACGGTTGCCGCCTACAAGCCCGACTATGTTGTCTCCAGCGGGTTCATGCGCATTGTGGCGTCCAGCTTTATCGACGCTTTCGAGGGCCGCTACGTCAACACGCACCCGGCACTGCTGCCGTCCTTCCCGGGCGCCCACGGGGTCCGCGATGCCATGGCCTACGGGGTCAAAGTCACCGGCTGCACTGTCCACTTTGCCGACGCCGGCGTGGACACCGGCCCCATCATCGCCCAAACACCCGTTGCGGTTTTGCCCGATGACACAGAGGAATCCTTGCACGAACGCATCAAGGTTGCCGAGCGTGAACTACTCATAGAGGTTTTGGGCCAGCTGGCCCGCGCCTGACCCCCACACAGATTATTAGGGGGCGAAGCTGGACAGGTCCCTGGAGTTCTTCCTGTCCAGGACCCAGGCGGAGACTTTACCGAGCAACCAGCCCAGCACAATGGACGCGGCGATGGCTATGACCACGGCCATCTGGGTGGAGATGTTGGGCCAGTACCGGGTCAATATCCCTATCCCCACGGCATAGCCGGACCAGATGCCGGCCGAAACCAGCGAGAACACTGTGAAAGCGCGTAGCGGGTAACCGGCGGCGGTGGCGGCAATGTTGGAGGAAAGCCTGCCCAGGGGAATGAAGCGTGATGTCAGCATGAACACATATGGGCGCTGTTTGAGTCTGCGGGTGGCTGCATCAATGGCCCGTTGACGCCGGGACCCCGGCCCGGCGCCCCAGCGCGAATTGCCGACGCGTTTGGTGAGGCCAAAAGTTGCTAGATCCCCGGCCACGGCACCCACCATCATGGCGAGCACCAACAGCCCGGCCCGGGGCCCGCCGTCGAGCCCGGCTAGAGCGCCCAGCGCAACAAATACCGTGGTGCTGGGGATGGGTGGTATCACGGCGGACAACATGACAAATGCCGCGCCCACCAGGTAAACCCAGGAGCTCGCCAGGACGCCGGTGGTGTCGGCTGCGAGATCCATGCGTTGCCTTCTTCGCCTAGTTGGTGCGGCCAGGAGGATTTCCGCCGCCACAGCTAGTTTACGTGTGTTGGCACCAGTCCGCGCGGCCTAGGCGCGTTTGCGGCCAAACACCAAGGAGGCCACGGCGGTGGCAGCCGTCACCGTGTAGACAGCCGGCCAGGCACCCATCTTCTTGGCCAGGGGATGCGAGGCGCCAAAAGCCACGACGTACGTTGCTGTCAGTGCCGCAGCGGTTCCCGCGCCGGCATTCTTCTTCCAGCCCGCGAAGGCCGCCGCGCCCGCTGCTGCCAGGACGGCGCCGCCGAGCTGGCGGTTGCCCGTGTCGCGGGCAGTTTGGTAGCCGCCGAGCAGTCCGGTGGTGGCGAAAACGGTGGGAAGCAGGGCGCTCATGAATTGTCCTTCGTTCAAGAAAAGTTACTGTCTAGGACAGGCTACCGGTCCCGGGTGGGTGCTTGCTGAACAGGCGCGCAGGCGCCGCTAGTCCAGCGTGGCGCCCTTGGTTTCAGGGGCAGCGACGGCCATCCAGAGGACAGCCACCAACACCAGCGCCCCTGTCAGTGCAAACGTCAGTGGCAAGCCCAGCACGGGCCACAGCAGGGAGCCGAAGATCAGTGGCACCAGCCCGGCGCCCACCCTGGAAATGGTGGACGCCCAACCAAATCCTGTGGCGCGCAAGTGGGTTGGGTACAGTTCAGAAACGTAGGTGTAAAGTACCGGGATGGCCACCTGAATGAGGAAACCAAAGATCAGCAGCCAGATCTGTGCGGCGAGCGGCGCGTCCAGCACCAGTGCGAAGACCACCAATGACACCGCGGCGAGGGGGCCGGTGATCGCCAGGATCCACTTGCGGCCCAGGCGCTCCACCAGCAGCGCAGCGGCCACCACGCCCAGCAGGCCAATGCCCGTCATGGCGGCCGTGGCCATAAACGCCTTGTTCTCCGCATAGCCCGTGGCCACCAGGATGGACGGCATCCAGGTCAGGGCGCCGTAGTACACCAGCAGAATAGTCAAAAATAGTGACCACGCAACACCTGTGATGCGCCAGTTGAAACGCCACAAACCGGCCAGGTGATCGGTGACCTTACCCAGCGAGAGTGTGGGTGCGTCCGCCGGCTCCGGCAGTTTCCACGGCCCAACGGTGGCTCCCGTGCGCCGGATCAGGGTATCGATTACCTTTTTGGCTTCCACGGGACGCCCGGCGCGCACCAAATACAGGGGCGACTCCGGAATCCCCACGCGCACCCAAAACACGAGCAGCGCCGGCAGCACCATGACCAGCATCAGGTACCGCCAGTTGCCAAAGCTGGCCATCAGCAGGGCCGAGACAACCCCGCACAGCGACGCCCCAATGGGCCACCACGCATCCATCGCGGTGAGCACCCGGCCGCGGTGCTTGCGCGGCGTGAACTCACCCACCAACGCATAGTCCACCGGGATGCACCCGCCCAGCCCAAAACCGGCAATGAAACGGAACACACAAAACAGGAACAGATCGTTGGAGAAGGCGCCCAGCACCGTGAAGATGGAGAAAATGAGCAGTGTCAGGGTGAACGCCTTCTTGCGGCCAATGATGTCGGCAATGGTCCCCCACGCAAACGCACCCACGGCCATGCCAATGAGATTGGCCGTGCCGATCCACGCGGCCTGCCCCGGTGACAGGCCCCATTCCTTGGACAGCAGCGGGATGAGGAAACCGTTCAGGGTCACATCCCAGGCGTCGAACATGAACCCCAGCCCGCCAATGAGGAAGATGCTGCCCTGCACCCGCCACCGCCACGGCAGCTCCTGGACCACGCGGTCACCTGTCATCAAAGCTGTCGGGGTGCTCATGGTCTCCTTCTTAGTCCTTGGCAGCAGAATAGACGACGTCGGACACGGCCGTGCGCAGTTCTGTTGCGTCATTGCCGTCCCGGCTGGGGTTCACCCGGTTGGTCAGGAGGGCAATGCTCACCTTGTTGACCCGGTCCACCAGCAGCGAGGTGCCGGTGAAGCCCCCGTGCCCCCGGGCGGCCGCGCCACCGACCCCCATCCAAGGCTGCTGATTGATGCGCAACCCCAAGCCCTGCTCGAAGCCGGGAACCGCCGGGTCGAAATGGTTGCCCAGCATTTCGGGCAGCTGGCTGCGCCACATTTCCGCAGCCATGGCGGGGGAGAGGATGCCGGGCAGCCCCTCGCGCAGGGCGAGACCAAAAACACTGAGCCCTTCCGCCGTGGCGAACATGCCGGCGTTGCCGCTGAGCCCGCCCAATGACCACGCCGCCTCGTCATGGACAATGCCCCGGATCAGGCCGCGGCCCAGCTGCGGCTGGTACTCCGTTGGGGCGCAGTGTTCAATGCGCGGGGTGCCGGTGATGCTGTCGGTCGGCAGCTGGTACAGCAGGCGTTCCTTGACCAGTTGCCCCCACGGCGTCTTCGCTACATGCTCGGCCAGCGCCATGATCGTGTTGAACCCGGCGCACGAGTACTCAAAGCGGGTCCCCGGTGCCGTCTCCAGCTCCGTGGCGAGCAGATCCGCCATCAGCTGCCCGCGCTCAAATCCGCGCCCTTCCGACAGCTCCGTATGCCAGCCCCGCCACTCGGATGGCAGGCCCGACGTGTGCGTGAGCAGCTGCCGCAACGTCACGGCTGCCTTTGCGCCGTGCCGGTAGGCCGCCAGATGCCGGCCAATGGGGGCATCCAGCGCCAGCACGCCGTCGTCCACGAGGATCAATGCCGTGACAGCGGTGAACAGTTTGGTCACCGAGGCCAGGTCAAAGAACGTCCCAGGTGCTGCGGCGCCGGCGGTGAGAATAGGAAGCTCCGCGCCGCCCAACACGACGGCGCAGCTCACTGCCGGTGCCACGCCGTCCTTGACGGCCGCATCCAGCAGGCCTTGCAGGTTGCGGCGCGTTTCTGTTGCGGGGGAGTGGTGAGGTACTGGCATGGGAGGGTTCGCCGTCGTCCTTCTAGTGACTGCCGGAGGCGATGGCGGCCGGCAGGAAGCCGTCATTCTGGGTCAGGAGCTCCACTGCTTGCTCGGGTGGGAGCCCCGTCATGATGGCCAGGATGGCTGCCTTGACATGCCCGCCAGCCGCGGCGAGGGCTGTGGCCGCCGTGGCGGCGTCGCACTCGGTGACACGCATCAAGGTGCGCTCGCTGCGGGCGCGCAGCTTGGCGTTGGTGGCCAACAAGTCCACCATGACGTTCTTGTACGTCTTGCCCAGGCGCACCATGGTGATGGTGCTGATCATGTTCAACACCAGCTTCTGGCACGTCCCGGACTTGAGCCTGGTGGAACCGCTGAGGAACTCCGAGCCCACCTCAATCTCCAGGGCGGCGTCGGCGGCGGCACCCAGTGTCGAGTTGTTATTGCAAGCAAAACCCACCGTGTAGGCGCCCTGTGCACGGGCAGCCTTGATGGCCGCAATGACGTAAGGGGTGCGCCCGGAGGCGGCCATGCCAACCACCGAATCCGTGGGGCCCAGGCCAAGGGCGGCCATGTCCGCGGCACCGGCCGCTTCACTGTCCTCGGCATTCTCCACCGCCTGATCCACTGCTGCCTGCCCGCCGGCAATGACACCCACCACCAGGGAGGGGTCGGTGCCGAAGGTGGGCGGGCATTCGCTGGCATCCAAAATGCCCATCCGGCCTGGGGTCCCGGCGCCCACATAGATGAGCCGTCCGCCCTTGCCCATACGGTGCGCAATGTCATCGATGATCGCAGCAATGACGGGAAGTTGCTGTTCAATGGCGGCAGGGACCAGGGCGTCTTCACTGTTCATGCCGGCCACCAGCTCGGCCGTGGACAAGGCAGCCAGATCGGGGTACTTCGGGTTGGCCGTCTCGGTGACAAGGGCGCCGATTTCGTGGCGGACAGAGGCGGTATGCAAAGAATCTTCAGACATGGGTGCACTTTCTGGGCGAGGGGGAGTGACTTAGACGGTTTCCAGCAATCGGACAACGGCCTGGGCGCTGACGCGGCTGAAACCGTGGCAGTGAATGGTGGCGTTGGCTGTTGGCTGATCCGTGACCAGGCCTGCGTTGATGCACACGGTCCGGGGGGCTTGGGTCAGAATGAACTCCACGGTGGCCCGTTGCTCAGCCGACGCCAACGAGTCAACAATGACAAGAACTGCTCCCGGTGACGCTGCCACCAGTGCCGCGAGCTCCGGTGCCGGTGTCTGCTGGGCATGAACGGCGTTCACTGTGTAGCCGCCCAAGGCGGTGGCCATGAAGTTCTCGGTGGGGCCGGCAGCCATATTGTGGCCGGTGCGCGCATCCACAAGTATCACGGCCCCGCTCAGCGCGGGCCTGGCGCTCAAGGCATCCACGCGGCAGGCGCGGGCAGCCACCCCAACCCAGTCGACGTCGTCGTCCTCCGTGTCCGCAACGTCCCCGGCACACCACTGCGCCAGCGCCTGAACCCGGGAGGCGGCCTTGCGCAGGGTGTCGACGGGCAAACGGCCGGAGGTGACAGCGGCCAGCAAGGCGTCGTACACCTCGACGTAGCAGGACTCGTCGTCACGCCCTGTGGTGTACGCATTCAGCGGGTTGCCCACACACAGCAAGTCATTACCGGCCAGTAGCGCGAGCACGGCGCCCTCGCCCGGGCCGACGGTGGCCCGCACGGCCGCCATGTCCAGGGCGTCGGTGATCAAAACACCCTCAAAGCCCATCTCGCGCAGCAGGGCGCTCGCCGCCGGGTTCAACGTGGCCGGCGCCTCGCCCAACTCGGGGATGATGATGTGCGCGCTCATCATGGCCGCCACCCCGGCCTCCGTGGCGGCCTTGAACGGGGGCAGGTGGAACTGCGCCATCTCCGCCATGGTCAACTCCACCCGCGCGGTATCCATGTGCGAATCGGCCACGGTGTCCCCATGGCCCGGGAAATGTTTGGCGCAGGCGGCCACGCGCTGAGTCTGGATGCCGGTGACCGCCGCGGCCGTGTGGGCGCTGACCAAGTCCGTGTCGGCGCCGAAGGCTCGCACGCCAATGACGGGGTTCAACGGATTCGTGTTCACGTCGGCCACCGGCGCAATGGTCAGATTGACCCCGGCGGCGCGGCACAGGCGGCCAATGGCGCGGCCCGCGGCAACTGTTGTGGGGAGGTCGTTGAGGGCGCCCAACGCCGCGGCGCCGGGGACTGTTGAACCGTCCCGGGCCTGCAAACGGGTCACGTTTCCGCCTTCCTCATCAACGCCGATCACGGCTGCCGGGTTGGCGGCGCGGATGGCGGCGGAAAGCGTGGCGACCTGAGCGGGCGCCTCGGGATCAATGTTGTGGGCAAAATATACGACGCCGGCAAGACCGTTGCGCAGGGCCGTCGCCAACCACTGTGGCACAGTTGTGCCAACAAAACCGGGGAGTATCACCGAGTTGATCAGGCGGGGAAGCTCGGGGGAGGTGCCGTCAAGTGTGGACGGTGCGTGCTGCAGATCACTGGAAGTCATGAGGAAATCTTACCGGCGCCGAAGTGGCCTAAACTTTATATGTCGCCACCGTCGAGCCACCCCTTGGAGAATTTCTGTGAGCAGCGTTCCTCTTAATCGTGTTCCCATCCGCCGAGCCTTGATCTCGGTCTATGACAAATCCGGCCTGGAGGAGCTGGCCATCGGACTGCACGCAGCCGGTGTGGCCATTGTTTCCACAGGGTCCACGGCAGCGAAGATTGCCGCGGCCGGTGTTCCTGTCACGGAGGTTTCCGAGCTGACAGGCTTCCCCGAAGCTCTCGATGGTCGCGTTAAGACGCTGCACCCCCTGGTCCACGCAGGCATCCTGGCTGACCGCCGCCTGCCCGACCACGTGCGCCAGCTCGAAGAGATGAACGTTGCACCGTTTGACCTTGTGGTGGTGAACCTTTACCCGTTCGTTGACACCGTGAATTCCGGTGCCGGCCAGGACGCGGTGGTGGAGCAGATCGACATTGGCGGACCGTCCATGGTCCGCGCGGCAGCCAAGAACCACCCCTCCGTTGCTGTGGTGGTTGACCCGGCCAAGTACGGCGACGTCATTGCTGCCGCAACAGCTGGCGGTTTTGACTTGGTGGCCCGCCAGCGTTTGGCCGCAGCAGCCTTCGCTCACACCGCAGCCTACGACAACGCCGTGGCAGCCTGGACCTCGGCCCAGTTCCTGGACGCTGACGGCGACGGCCTGATCGATTGGCCCGCCTACGCCGGGTACTCCCTGGAGCGTTCGGAAGTGCTGCGCTACGGCGAAAACCCGCACCAGCAGGCTGCCCTGTACGTCGACAAGGGCGCGCCCGCTGGCATCGCCCAGGCCGACCAGCTCCACGGCAAGGCCATGAGCTACAACAACTTTGTTGACGCCGACGCCGCCCTCCGCGCAGCCTTCGACTTCGCCGAGCCGGCCGTTGCCGTCATCAAGCACGCCAACCCCTGCGGTGTTGCCGTGGCGTCCCCGGACGCCGTGGACCCCATTGCCGACGCCCACGCCAAGGCGCACGCCTGCGATCCGCTCTCTGCTTTTGGTGGCGTCATCGCCGCCAACCGCACGGTCACAGCAGGCATGGCCCGTACGGTGGCAGGCATCTTCACCGAGGTCGTCATCGCCCCGGACTTTGAGCCCGAAGCCGTGGAAATCCTGTCCAAGAAGAAGAACATCCGCCTGCTGTCACTGCCCGAAGGCTACGGCCGCTACCCGGCAGAGGTCCGCCAGGTGTCCGGCGGCATGCTGGTGCAGCTCTCCGACAAGGTGGACGCCGACGGCGACAACCCGGCCAACTGGACCCTCGCCGCGGGCGAGACCGCTGATGCCGAGACCCTGGCAGACTTGGCGTTCGCCTGGACAGCTGTCCGTGCAGCGAAGTCCAACGCCATCCTGCTCGCCAACAACGGCGCTGCCGTGGGCATCGGCATGGGCCAGGTCAACCGTGTTGACTCCTGCAAGCTCGCAGTGGAACGCGCCAACACTCTCGGTGTTGCCGTGGAATCCGATGTTGATGCGGCCGGCGGTGCCTCAGGTGCCGAAGGCGTTTCGGCGCAGCGCTCCATCGGTGCCGTGGCATCCTCGGACGCGTTCTTCCCGTTCGCCGACGGCCTGCAGATCCTGCTCGACGCCGGTGTTCGCGCAGTTGTTCAGCCCGGCGGTTCAGTACGCGACGACGAGGTCATTGCCGCAGCCAACGCCGCCGGCATCACCATGTACTTCACAGGCGCCCGGCACTTCTTCCACTAGTCGGTTCAGCGCGTCGCAAGCACGACGGCGGGGTGGTCCCCTCCTTTCCCAAAACGACACCCCCCCCCCCCCCCCCCCCCCAAAAAACCCCCCAACACCCCACTGACCCCCCCCCACCCCCCCCCCCCCCCCCC